>DXHV01000059.1 GCA_019113165.1 Candidatus Desulfovibrio intestinipullorum | reverse complement strand
GAACTCGATGGGGGCGTTATGGACACGCCCGCAGTTGTCCGGGAGCTGCACCAATGTTTCTCTCTCGGAGAATTGCTAAAAACGGGGGAGCGTCCCCGTGAAACCTCGCACGTAAGTGCGAGGTAGTTCATACAGATGGGACACACTTTTGTTTTCCTGTGAGCAAAAAAGAAACTATGTTTTTTTGATTTTTCAGAAAACAATTGATTATTCTTTTTCTGATTATTTAATTTTTTTATATAAATACTTGTGATATATGTATTAGAATATTTTTTGATATAGCATATTATGCAGTAAGATGTAGAAAAAAGAGTCCAAGATACTAGGAAAAAGAGAGTATGCATGGCAGACTATGTTTTAAAACTTTTTGACCAAGACCTGCTCCACTTTTCAGCTAGGGACAACGGAGAGACGCCCGAAGTCTGCATAACACATGTGGAGCAGGATGCCCTGCCCCTGATACCGATGGGCATGGAAGTGACAGACAAGGGGCTTGCCCGCTGGCTGAAGCACAGGAAGCTCCCCAAGAACAGGGCGTACATCCACACTTTTCTGGCACAATGCGGTCTCTCACCCAATGCCACCATGGGCATTATCGAGGTCAGCAAAGGGCTTTCGCTCAATGACAGCTACTGGGTCGTGCCGGCCGGCTTTGACAGGAATTTTGCCCGGTGCAATCTCTACGAGAACAGATTCAGCGAGATTCTGGCTTGCATAGCCTTTACTGGTTATGGAAATTCTGTTCGTACTTCTGTGCTCTCGAGCCCCGAGTTCACCACGAATGGCATGCTTCCCAAGTGCTGGCGACGCCAGTCGGGCAGGGTGTACCTCTACAAAGGGGGAACAGAAGGCGCGTCCAATACCGGCAATGAACCCTATTCCGAATTCTATGCCTGGCAGGTTGCCCAGGTTCTTGGCATCAAGGCGGTCCCGTACACCATTGTCAGGTGGAAATCGACACTCTGTTCCAAATGTGAACTGTTCACAAGCAAGGAAGTGGGCTTTGTTCCGGTCGGGAATATTGTCAAGCATGGCGGGATGCAGGCAGTTCTCGATTTCTACAGGACTCTCGGTACGGAGTATGTGGACGCTCTGGAGGACATGTTCGTTTTCGATGCACTGGTAGCCAATACTGACAGGCATTTTGGCAACTTTGGCTTCCTTGTCCACTCCAGGACCAATACCTTGGCAGGCCCTGCCCCTCTGTTCGATCACGGGAACTCTCTCTTCAACTTTGCCTCTCGCAAGGAGCTGGAAAGCAGACAGGGCTTCCTCAAGTATGCGGACCTTCAGTTTCCTGTGTGCTATGATGACTTTTTCACTGCCGCACAGCCCTGCGTGAAGCAACGGCATCGTGAAGGACTGCGTCATCTGCTGGACTTCAGGCTGAAAAGGCATCCTCGCTACAATCTTGAGCCCAGGCGCCTGAAGCTCATTGAACTGGCCCTGCGGCAACGGGCATCAAGGCTGCTCGGCGGGTAGATACTGTTGCAGGCTGCACAGTCACAGGGGCCTCTTGCTGTCTCCTGTTCAGGCAGGTGGCGGGAAAGAGAGAGCCAATGCCTGGATCAGCCCTGTTGCAGAAGCCTTGCCAGACATTCCAGAGCTCCGATCAGCACCTTCTGATCCTTCAGTCCCAGGGCTATGCGCACACCGGCTTCGGAGACGGCACCACCTGTGGCAAAGTAGGAAGTGTCTGCCACAATGATGCCCCACTGCCTGGCAGCGCTGGTCAGCTCAAGGGAGGCGTCCTGATCAGGCAGTTTGAGCCAGCAGAAGAAACCCGTGGTGCGGGTTTCTAGAGGAAAGCCATCCAGTATTCTGCGGGCCAGGACATTGGCCTCCCTGGCTGCCCTGCGCTTGGCTGCGACAACAGTGTCTGCTGTCCCGTCCCCAATCCACAGGGCCGAAAGTTCCGCCATCAGCGGCGGCGCCATGGAAATGGTATGGGAGATGGTGCGCTCAAGAGCGTCCTGATACTGCAGTGGGGCACAGAGATAGGCAATGCGCAGGCCTGCTCCCAGGGCTTCGCTTGTGGAGGCAATGAAGCAGCTGCGCTCGGGTGCCAGTCTGGACAGGGGTGGAAGGCGCTGTTCCAGGGAGAGGGCGTAGACATCGTCCTCTATGAGGCAAACATCATGTTTGCGACAAATATCCACAATTTCATGGCGCCTGAACTCCGGGATCATGGAGAGGGTCGGATTGTGGCAGGACGGCATCAGGTAGAGTCCCCTGATGCTTCGGGTCCTGCAGGCTGCTTCCAGGGAAGAGGGAATGAGGCCATTCTTGTCCATGCGAATGGGGATGAGCTGCAGACGCAGCTTTTGAGCAAGCTGCCGGAGAAGAGGGTAGCTCAGCTGCTCGGCGGCTATGCGATCTCCTGGACTGAAGAGCGAGGCCAGGACTGTGAGCAGGGCATGCTGCGCCCCGGCACAGACAAGGACATTGTCCGGAGCAAGGGGAAGACCGAAACGGGCAGCCCACAGTGCGCCGGCCTCCCTGTGATGCAAAAGGCCACGTGGTGCCTGATAGCCGCTCAGGGCATTGAGCCCCCCTTTGTGCAGCAGAGCGTTCAGTCCGGCTTCCACAGGAGGGTTGAGGTACTCGAAAGGGGTAATGAAGCCCATGTCCAGCGGATTCTTTTCGGAAAAAGCATGTGCTGCCCCCTGGTCCCTGCCAGTCGTGCAGGCTCTTGGCAGTGGCCGCTGGGCATAGACATCCACTTCCTGTACAGGGCGTGTCACAAAAGTACCCCTGCCGACAATGCCGGTACTGAGATTGAGCTGGGCTGTCTTGGCATAGGCATGAGACACCGTGCCAACGGTGACCTGCAGGGCCTGGGCAAGTTCCCTGTGGGTGGGCAGGCGTTCGCCTGGTGCAAGAGAGCCTGCCCGAATCATGTCCGCCAGGGCCGAGGCCAGGGCTTCCCAATGGGTTGGACGGCCATGATCGTGCAGATGTTCCTCATAGAGTCTGCGAAGTTCTTCAAACTGCATGCCTGTTCCTCAACGGTACCTCAGCGCGAGCGGTGCTCTGGGGATTGCAGGGCAGACAAATTGTCACCCTGACAAGACAAATTGTAGTCATGACCAAGAAGATTGTCACCTGAACGGGCCAAAAGCTTGGGCGCAGGGCTCAGGATAGGATAGGACTGCATCACTTTCCAAACATCTTCAAAAATGCCCTGCACGCCAGTCGTGCGATCAAGAGAGGAGACCAGCATGGAAAAGGGAACATTTCAGGTGAAGTCGGGGCTTGCCCGCATGCTCAAGGGTGGTGTCATCATGGATGTGACCACGCCTGAACAGGCCGTCATTGCCCAGGAGGCCGGTGCCTGTGCCGTCATGGCACTGGAACGCGTTCCTGCGGATATCCGGGCTGCCGGCGGTGTGGCCCGCATGGCGGACCCAGCCATTGTCAAGGCCATCATGAAGGCTGTGAGCATACCGGTCATGGCCAAGGTCCGCATAGGTCATGTCATTGAGGCCCGTATCCTGGAAAGCCTGGGTGTGGACTACATTGATGAAAGCGAAGTGCTGACTCCGGCAGACGATCGCTTTCACATCGACAAGGAGCAGTTTACGGTGCCCTTTGTCTGCGGTGCCCGAAATCTGGGGGAAGCCCTGCGCCGCATCTCCGAAGGAGCGGCCATGATTCGCACCAAGGGAGAGCCCGGCACGGGCAATGTGGTGGAAGCCGTGCGCCACTGCCGCCTTGTTCTTGGTGGCATCAAGACATTGTGTGCCCTTCCGGAAGAAGAGGTGCCGAACTTTGCCAGGGAGATTGGAGCGCCCCTCCACCTTGTGCAGGAAACACGCAGGCAGGGCAGGCTGCCGGTCGTTAATTTTGCCGCAGGCGGCATTGCCACGCCTGCCGATGCAGCCCTGATGATGGAACTTGGCCTGGATGGCGTCTTTGTGGGCTCGGGAATCTTCAAGTCGGCCAATCCGGCCGCAAGGGCCAGGGCCATTGTGGCAGCAGTCTCTCATTACAAAGACTATGCACTGCTCGCAACAGTCTCTACCGGACTGGGCGAGGCCATGCCGGGGCTGGAAATGAGCTCCATTCCCCAGGAAGAGCGCATGCAGGAGCGGGGCTGGTCATGACTGCCCGCATAGGCGTTCTGGCCCTGCAGGGGGCTTTTTGCGAACATGAAGAGGCTCTTGCGCAGTGCGGCGCAGACGTGTGCGAAATCCGCACACTTGAGGATCTGAAGGGCGTGCAGGGGCTGGTTTTGCCCGGAGGCGAGAGCACGGTCATGGGCAAGCTTGTGCAGGAAGAAGGCCTTCTTGAGCCCCTGCGCACCCTGTGTCGTGGCGGCATGCCTGTGCTGGCAACCTGCGCCGGCATGATACTTCTTGCCGCCGATCTGCCCGATTTTGTCCTTCAGCCCCGTCTGGGCGTCATGGATATCTCGGTGCGCCGCAATGCCTTCGGGCGCCAGCAGGAGAGTTTTACGACGTTTTTGCCGGTGCAAAGGTTCTGTGCCGGAGCCGAGGACTGTGTGGAAGCCGTCTTCATCAGGGCTCCTGTCGTGGAGCGTGCCGGAGCAGGGGTTGAGGTGCTGGCCTGTGTGGATGGTCATCCTGTGGCCGTCCTTGAAGACAGCATGCTGGCCCTCGCCTTCCACCCTGAGCTGACCTGGGACCTGCGTTTCCATGCCTGGCTTGTCCGCAGAGCAGCGGCCAGGACACGACACTGAGACAATCGGGCGGTCTGCTGGCCAGGACTTTCCGAACAACAAAAGGCTCCGATGTGCACTTTGGGCACCGGAGCCTTTTTTCGTGCAGGGCCTGTCGAATGAACACGCAAGACAAGGAAAAAACAAGGACACACAATCGGCAGGAGAAGTCGGCATGACGCCGAATTGGGGATTCCTGCAGAAGGTGTGTCCTTCGGTACATGGCCTGAAATGCCCGAAAATGTTCAGAAAAAACGGCCAAGACAATTTAGGGACGGCATTCCTGATAAAACCAGGTCAGTTCATGCTTGTTGCATGAAAGATGCCGGATTTGCGAGCCTGGGATGGCGGCAAACTCCGCTATGAGACTGTGGTCCTGCTGAGACTGGAACTTGATGGTGCACAGGGCCCGGCGCATGGTTTTGGCGTCGATCCACTGCCTGATCAGGGCCAGCAGGCGTTGAGGATAGCAGATCATGTCTGAGAAGAGCCAGTCGATACGGCCGACGCAGTCGGGTGTGAGCGCAAAGCCGCTGCCAAGACAGTGCTCCACATTCTGGAGTTTGGCAATGTGCTCTGCCAGGGGTGCCTTGTCCAGGGAAAAGACACGGGCACCACACTGAGCCAGAACCCAGGTCCAGCTGCCTGGAGCTGCGCCCAGTTCAATGCAGAGCTCCCCGGGAGCAGGCCTGCAGCCAAAGATGGTAAAGGCTTCCCAGAGCTTGAGATAGGCGCGTCCTGGAGGCTCGTCCCTGTTCTCGGCGAAATGCACTTCTCCGTCCGCAAAGGGCGAGGAGGTGCTCGCACTGGCCAGCATCAGATCCGGCGTCCAGAGGAGAAAGGCTCCTAGGGGCGCCGTGGGGGCCGCATCGCCAAAGGTCAGAAGTCTTGCGGAGACGTGAGGCAGCGCTTCCTGAATGAGCGTTGTCCGCCTGTTGAGGCCGCTGGCATTGTCCAGATGCGCCAGCCAGTTCCGCTGCTGCCCGGCGAGCTTGCGTGCCGCGTCGCCAATGGACGAGATGGGAATCCACTGGGGATTGAGCCAGGTCGTCTGCGCCCAGAAGGGCTGTGCAGAGCCTGTCGCAGTCGCAAGCACAGCCCTGCCGCGTACCGCGATGATACGCTCTCCAAGCTCTTCCAGCAAGGGCCCGAGCAGGCCCCTGGCAGCTATATGCACACAAAAGCTTCCCGGTTTGGGCAGCGCGTCAGGGCTCAGGCGTTCCGGGGCATACAGGCGGATTTTTTCCTCAAGTTCCGGGGCCTCGCCAAGCCCCCAGAGACGGCGGCCGTGTCCCTTGCCTTGCCTGTCCGCAATCTTCCGGGCAAGGCCGGAAGATTCTGCCTCAAATCCATGCCTGTTTTCACTGGACGAGCGGAGCCGTTCGGAGCCCCTGCCTGTTCTGGCACCATGGGATCCGCCCTTGCGGGTCGCACGGGCGTTTTCAGGGGCTGAGGCACCATCCTGCGCGTCGCGCCGTCTGGGGTGCCGCGCTTTGCTGTAGGCTGAATCATTCAAGAGGCATTCCTTAACAAGAGACTGGTGTGCAGGGCATGGAAACAGGGATCGTGGAAGGGGAAGGACGTGAAAGAGACGTCCTCAGCGCAGGTCCACGATACGCTTGGACTTGCTGAAGGTTCTCGGCAGTGTCGAGGGATCGGTGATGACCACATCCACTCGCACGAAGAGCGAGGTGTGCATGTCCTGGGCAATGCGCTGGGCAAGCTCCCTGTCGCTGTCGCTGCTCATGTTTTCGGCGCGCTCAATGGTGATCTTCATGTGATCCACGGCAGCCTCATCCCTGGAGAGCTGAATCTGGTATTCACTGCCCACTTCGCTGTACTTGCCGAGCACGTCGGCAATCTGGCCGGGATAGATGTTGACGCCACGGAAGATAATCATGTCGTCCGAACGGCCCAGAATGGCGCTGTGCCTCGGCATGTTGAGTCCGCACTCGCACTTGCCGGGAATGAGTCTGGCAAGGTCGTGGGTGCGGTAGCGGATGAGCGGAGCGGCCTCCTTGCACAGGGAGGTCACCACCATTTCACCCACTTCGCCCATGGGGAGGGGCTTGTGGGTAACAGGATCCAGAATTTCTATGATGAAGAGGTCGGCCCAGTAGTGCAGACCCGTGTGCAGGCTGCACTCGATGGCCGTGCCAGGACCGTACATTTCCGTCATGCCGCCAATGTCGTAGCTGCCTTCCAGACCGAGCTTGCTTTCCATGGCTATGCGCATCTTCTCGCTGCGCATTTCCGAGCCGCAGATGATGGTGCGCAGCTTGAGCCTGTCCCTGATGCCGGCACGCTCCACTTCCTCGGCCAGGAGCAGGGCCATGGAAGCCGTGGCACCAAAGCAGGTTGTGCCCAGGTCTTCCATCAGCTGCAGGTGGATTTGCAGGTTGCCTGGTCCCACAGGGATGGTCATCAGGCCGTAGAGTTCGCTGCCCATCTGAAAGCCGGCGCCGGCTGTCCACAGGCCATAGCCCACGGCAACCTGCATCCTGTCTTCGGGCGTCAGCCCGGCCATCTCGTAGCAGCGGGCCATCTGAGTATTGAAGGTCTGCACGTCCCTGGCCGTATAGGCAAGAATCTTGCGCTTGCCCGTGGTTCCGCTGGAGGCGTGGACACGCACGACGTCCTTTTCGGGCACGCAGAGCAAGGGAAAGGGATAGCCTGCCCGCAGATCATCGGCATCCGTGGTAGGAAGAAGCGTCAAATCGTCAAGACTGTGAATATCTTCGGCCTGAACGCCGGCCTTGCGGAAAATTTCTCTGTACTGGGGAGAGTTCTGGGCATGCCGGACAGTCCAGAGGAAACCCTCTGTCCGCAGTTCCTGCAACTGTTCGTCGGTATATGTCGGTATGAAGCGGAATTTTTTGTCCATGGGAACATCCGGGCGCTCCGCTGACAGGGAGCGCACAATCTGCGAAGCGTGTGAGGTTCGGTCGTGCGCCGAAGGCTGGGGAAGCAGCATGGGGAAGGGGCAGACCGCACGACCCAGTTCGTGTTCAGGAGCGGCAGAGAGCGTCTCTTCTTTCGGGCATCCGGAACCTGGCCGGCGCGTTTTTCTTCCTGCTGCCCCAAGGGAACGTGCAGCAGGGTGCGTGCAAGGCGCACCAGTCCTGTCTAGCACACAGAAAGGAAAAAAGCAAAAAGGGAGGAGGATTGTTTCATTTTTCAAAAAAAAGAGACAGATCTGACTTTCTTTGTCCTGTTCAATGGATGTTAATTGTCCTCCATGGACTTCTTTTTATGCAAGATACAGAGAGTCTTTTTGGATAACACATCAGGAAAGTATTGTCTTCTTTTTTTTGCTGTCAGTGCATGGATGGCTGGCGTTTCCATAATGGAAGAGATGAACAAGGAGGCGGTGCGCATTCAGCGGGGACGGCAGGCAAGAGGAAGGGCTTCCAGCAGGGAGACGCCCTCTGGTGTGACGAGGGCCCTGTACGGATACATTTCCACGCCCCTGTCGACGGCCTGCCAGAAGAGTCGTGCGTAGTCCGGGTCAATGCAGTCTGCAGGGCCAAAGCAGTGTCCGTCACTGCGCTGGATCAGATAGAACATGGCTGCGCGCTCCCCACTTGCCACCACATCCATGAGTTCCAGCAGATGCTTGCGGCCCCGATCGCTGCGAGCATCGGGAAAGCAGGCAACCTCATCCTCGACCAAGGTGACATTCTTGCACTCTATCCAGAGGTTTCTGACGCCGTCGCCCTGGGCCAGGGCATCAAAGCGGCTCTGCTCACGCACAACCTCGGTGCGCAGGGTCGTGTAGCCTGTGCAAAAGGGCAGCCTGTCGCAGGCAAAGGCTGCCGCAAGCAGGCGGTTGGGCATCTGCGTGTTCACGCCCACCCAGCAGCCGGCAGCGGAGCAGAAAACGGCCTCCTGGGTATAGGCAAGCTTTCTCCTGGGATTGGAGGAATGGGAGGCCAGCACGGGGGATCCTGGTTCCGTGAGTCCGAACATGGCCCCGGTATTGTTGGAATGGATGCACAGTTCTTCCCCGTCCCTGCGGACCCAGACCAGAAAGCGCTTTTCCCGCCGCACAAGGGCGGCTTCAAGCAGGGGCCCGGCAAAGGGAACAAGGGGCTGTTCGCTGGAGAAATCGCTTGTGGGTAAAGCGCTTGTGCAGGAAGTTGTCTTGCGAACAATCATGGTGTCTCGTCTGTTCCGGTCAGAGTGCAGTACAGGATTTGGGTGGGCCCCTTGAGTCTTCGTCAGGGGCTTCTGCCCCCCCAAAGTATGCCCCGAATCTGGCTACAAGGGAAGCTGCCTGTTGTCTCTCTTGGCTAAAAAGAGTATTTCAGACTACCTGCGTTCCCCATTTCTTCGTTTTCGAAAACGGGAGAGGATCAAGGCTGAACAAGCCCGCTATGCACGCTGGATAATGTACTATGGATGGCTTGCGGTTCGGAGGCCTTTGCACAGGGTGCATGGCCCTCTGTCGGAAAAGCTGTGCCTGGACAGACTCTGAGATATCGTAAAGGAGTGGATTTATGCAGATTTCGAACAGACTGGCGCAAATCAAGCCCTCGCTGACACTCGCCATGAATGCCAAGGCACTTGAGTTGAAGGAGCAGGGTGTCATGGTCACAAGCCTGGCCATTGGCGAACCGGACTTCCCGACCCCCAGGCATATCTGTGAAGCGGCAAAGGCTGCCATTGATGCAAACTTTTGCCGCTACACCGCAGTGCCTGGCATCATGGAACTGCGCAAGGCCGTGGTCAACTACTTCCGTAATCAGTACGACCTGGAAGCGGATGTCTCCAATGTGCTGGTGTCTGCCGGCGGCAAGCATGCCCTCTACAACTATTTCATCACGGTCCTGAATCCCGGTGACGAGGTCATCATTCCGGCTCCGTACTGGGTGAGTTATCCCGACATGGTCCGGCTGGTGGATGCCGTGCCGGTCTTCATTTCCGCCACCTCCGAAAGCCATTTCAAGATCAATGCCGAACAGGTCCGCGCTGCCATCACGCCTAAGACAAAGCTCCTGATTCTCAACTCCCCCAACAATCCCACCGGTGCGGTGTATACTGCCGAAGAGCTCGATGCCATCATGAAGGTGGCCATTGATGCCGGCATCATGGTCATTGCCGACGAAATGTACGATCAGCTGGTCTTTGAACCTGCGGAAATGTGCAGCGTCAGCCCCTATGTGGCCAAGTATCCCGAGCAGGTGAGCATCCTGGGCGGCGTCTCCAAGAGCTTTGCCATGACAGGCTGGCGTATGGGCTACCTTGTGTCCCATCCCGACATCATCAAGAAGGCCACGGTCATGCAGGGCCAGACAACCTCCAGCATCTCCTCCATTACCCAGAAGGCAGCCTTGGCAGCCCTTACGGGCCCCATGGACTGCATCGCGGAAATGCGCAAGGCCTTCCATCGCAGAAGGGATCTGGCCCTGAAAATCATCGGCACCTGGCCCTTTGCCGTGTGTCCCAAGCCGGATGGCGCCTTTTACCTCTTCGTGGATGTGCACAAGTGCTACGGCCCCAAGGCGTCCAACTCTCTTGAGTTGTGCAAGTATCTGCTGGAGAAGCTGCACGTGGCCCTGACGCCCGGTATTGCCTTTGGTGATGACAACTGTGTCCGCTTCTCCTACGCAGTGTCCGACGAAGTCCTGCAGGAATCGGTGACCAGGGTGGGTGAAGCTCTGGCCGAGCTGGCGGACGAGGCCTCCCTCTAAGACCCTCTCTCCAAAAAAACAATCAGGGCTTGTCCGCAGCGCCAGTTCCGCCTTTCAGGCCGGCAGGAAAGGGTCACACAAAAAAAAATTTCAAAAAAGTGACATTTTCCTATCGACAGTCGGAACGAGATCGAGTATCAAGTCTTGGTCGTTGGGGTTGTAGCTCAGTTGGGAGAGCGCTTGAATGGCATTCAAGAGGTCGTCAGTTCAATTCTGTCCAGCTCCACCAGAAATTTTCCGGGCTCGTGAGAAAGACTCATGGGCCCTTTTTTCATGTCAGGCGCACGTGACTGTGGCCCAGTGCGGCAGCAAGTACGCCAGAGTCCCGGATGGGCCAGAGAGCCGCCTCCTCAATCACGGTCCTTTGCAGTGCGACGAAACACTGTGTCTGGACAGCGTGGCTGGGCAGAGAGTTTGGGTTGTGTCGGGAGAGAGACCAGCCAGCGGACAGGAACAGACTCCAGTGCCGGGGAACTGGCGAGACAGGAAACAGGGCCTCTTTCTCTGTCACCGAAAAATTTTCAAAAAATCGGAAATTTTTTGTTGACAGTCAGGAGAAGATCACGTATCAAGTTTTGGTCGTTGGGGTTGTAGCTCAGTTGGGAGAGCGCTTGAATGGCATTCAAGAGGTCGTCAGTTCAATTCTGTCCAGCTCCACCAGAAATTTTTCGGGCTCGTGAGCAAAACTCACGAGCCCATTTTCATTGTGCAATTGTACAGATTCACCTTGTGAATCCTTTGTAGTGACTCGTTCCTGCAGGCCTCCAGAACGGCCCGGGAACGAGTTTTTTTGTGCGAAAAAAAAGATGCAGCCCTGTGCGCGTCATGTGTCACAGGGCTGCATCCAGTACGTAAAAACCGTCGTTGGCCTGCAAGGCCTAGGCGTAGCGAGCAGTTACTTCTGCGCCGACCTTTTCAATGTCCTTTTTCATCTGTTCCCGGGCTTCCCTGATTCTGGCTGCCAGTTCGGGATCGCCAAGGGCCAGGATCTGGGCTGCCAGCCAGGCGCTGTTTTTGGCGCCTGCCTTGTCCGTGGCCACTGTGGCCACAGGGAATCCGGGAGGCATCTGCACGGTGGACAGCAGGCTGTCCATGCCGCCAAAGGCCGAGCCGGAGATGGGAATGCCGATGACAGGGCGGGTTGTGCGGGCTGCCACGGCACCGGCCAGATGGGCTGCCATGCCGGCAGCGCAGATGAAGACCTGGGCACCGGCAGCTTCCTGTTCGTCCACAATCTGCGCGGTGCGCTCAGGAGTGCGGTGCGCGGAGGAGACGGTGATAAGGCAGGAAATGCCCAGCTGTTTGAGAACAGACACGCAGGGAGCGACCTTTTCCTCGTCAGAGGCCGAACCCATGAGAATGACGACCTGTGCCATTATCCCTCCTGTTGTTGTTCGTTCAGCCTGCGTATGCCCTTGAGGCCGATATCCGTGCGGAAACGGCTGTCAGGCATTCTGATGCGGGACACGGCCTCGTAGGCCTTGTCCCGTGCCTGGGTCAGGCTTTCTCCCAGGGCCGTGACACAAAGGATGCGGCCACCGTTGGCCACAACGGCGTCGCCGTCGCGCTTTGTGCCACTGTGGAAGACCTTGACGTCGGACAGGGCCTCGGCCTCGTCAATGCCCTCTATGGGCATCCCCTTGTTGTAGCTTCCGGGATAGCCGGAGGCCGTGATCACCACGCCCACGGCAGACTTGGGGGTGCAGTGCACAAGTTCCCTGCTCAGTTCGCCCCTGACGCAGGCCAGGATGATGCTGGCGAGATCGCTGTCCAGGCGCGAGAGCAGGGGCTGGCATTCGGGATCGCCGAAACGAACATTGTATTCCAGAACCTTGGGGCCTTTTTCCGTCATCATGAGACCGGCATAGAGAATGCCCGTGAAGGGATGGCCTTCGTGGGCAAGATGCTCCAGCACGGGGCGGATGACCAGATCGCTCATGTGTTCGAGCTCGCTGTCGGGCAGGATGGGGGCAGGACTGTAGGCCCCCATGCCGCCTGTATTGGGGCCTGTATCATCGTCATAGGCCGCCTTGTGGTCCTGAGCCGAGGGCAGGGGCACGACATGGGTGCCGTCGCACAGGCAGAGCAGGGACACTTCCTCTCCCTTGAGGCATTCCTCGATGACAACGCAGGCGCCGGCTTCGCCGAAGCTTTTCTGGCACATGATGCTGTCCACGGCATCCAGGGCTTCCTGCTCGGTCTGGGCGACAATGACGCCCTTTCCGGCGGCAAGGCCATCGGCCTTGATGACCAGGGGCGCACCCTGGGCACGCACAAAGTCCTTGGCTGCATTGGCGTCCCTGAAGACGGCGCAGGCTGCGGTGGGCACACCGCTCTTTTCCATGACATTCTTGGCAAAGGACTTGCTGCCCTCAAGCTGGGCACAGTAGCGGTCCGGACCAAAACAGGGGATGCCGACAATCTCGAGTGCATCGGCAATGCCCATGGTCAGGGCCAGCTCGGGTCCGGGAACCACGATGTCCACCCTTTTGTCTCTGGCCAGTTTGACAAGTCCTGCAATGTCATCTGCTCGTACCGGCACGCTGGTGATCTTCTCTCCGTCCATGCCTCCATTGCCAGGAGCAACAAAGATTTCTGTCACGAGCGGGCTCTGGGCCAGTTTCCAGACCAGAGCGTGCTCCCTTCCACCTGAACCAATGACAAGAATGCGCACGAGAACCTCCTGAAGCGTATTGAGAAAAGAAAATGTCCCTTGCATTGTCACAGGCAAGGGACATTTGCGTTCTTGTTAGTAATTGGGGTTGACTTCAAAGTCGCTCATATCCGCAGGCGTGTTGGGATTCATGGCACTGACATCCAGAGGATAGGCCGTGATCATGCATTGCCTGCTGCCGACACCCAGATCGGGCGAGGTGTTGATGCCCACCACCAAGTCCAGGATGCCGTTGTTGTCCACGTCAGCCAGATCGACGGCAGCCACGGAACCGCGGATGCGGCGTGTCTTCCACTTCAGGGCCAGACCGACGCCATCCCAGTACAGGGCATGGATTTCGCCCTGCGGGAAGTAGCGGTAGCGCTCGAAGAGCTGGGAGGCTGTGGAAATGGGCTTGTTGACCAGCAGAACCGGCTCGCCCTGGTTGCCGATGTCGGCAGTGATGAGGTTCATGGGCGCAAAGTACTTGGTCGGCAGCTGATAGTTCTTGTCCACGCCGAGGCCGGGCATGCCCTTGTAGTGATCCATGCCCACGGCGGAACCGGAGAAGCGTTCCATGGTGGTGTGGATAAGGGTGTTGTTGCCCTGATAGAGCTTGATGCGTTCGTCTTCCGTCAGCACGACCAGCTGTTCGCGGGAGTGCTTGCCGGCAGGAATCCAGGCGAAGTTGTAGCAGGTTGTGCCCTTGGGCAGGTCAAGACGCGTCCCCAGGGCGTAGCTGTCGCCCCTCTTCTCCACAAGGCGCACACCAGGCGCAAAGAGACGCACGGAATCCCAGCCCTGTCCGACCAGTGTGGGGGTGAAGTAGGGCGGAATCTTGGCAACGGTGATGAAGTAGGGAGCCCTGCGGCACAGTTCGCGGAACTTGTTGCCCTTGAAGGAGTAGAAATAGGTGTAGGGCCTGTTGTCTTCTTCGTTGTAGGTGGTGATGACCAGGTCCTGGGAACGGTCACGATCAATGTCCATGTAGCGGAAGCTGAAGGTGTCGTTCGTAGCAGATATTCTCTGGCGGCCTATTTCCTGGATGCGGGAATTCTTGCCGGTCCATGTATAGATGGCGACATCATGGTTGCCCAGGATGGCAATTTCATTCTTGCCGTCGCCGTTGAAGTCGGCAACCAGCATGCCGGCCATGTTCTGTTTCAGGCGCTGGGTACGCAGACGGGAACCATCTGTGGCATTGGAGCCCTGATAGCGGAACTGGGGATTGAGATAGGTGCCGGAAGAGCGGTTGCCTTCTCCGGTTTCATTGAAGATGATGCCATTGTCTCTGCCCTGATTGGCTGCAAAGCCGGCCTGAGGCAGGCACATGCTGGCCATCAGCAGGCAGCACAGGGCAAGGGTGCGACGGAATACAGGCATAGGTAGTCTCCTAAAAGCGTATTGGCGAAATGGTGTCTGCGCCATGCTGACAAAAATGACAGAGAGCTGCAAGCAGAACTGCACATGAGGCAGGACGCAGGAAGACGTGTGCGCTGCTCCCTGAATGTGCTCCTCGCAGGAAGGATGAATATAGTACGCTGACTTGCCGGCGTCTGCAATGCTCATTTGACAAGGGAGCAGAGCGGCATGGTCTGTCATGCAGAAGCGGTTTGCAGGTCTTGTGCGTGCCTGAACAAGGAGCAGGTCCCTGCTGCATATCCCTGTGCAGAAGCGCCGACAGGTCTGTTTCCTGACTATGCAGACCTGCGCTTCACAAGGGTGCAGACAAGCCAGAAGAGCCGTTTTTCAGAAGGTGTCTGTCCCCGTGACGTGTCCCTTTGCCTGGAGTGAAGCGGCAGGTGCGGGAGCGGGTGCGCAGAGAGCCTGTTCATGCCCTTCATTTCGGGAGGGCAGCCAGCTTGGCAAGCTCCTCGCATGCAGGTACAAGGGGGCATGACAACGAGCCATTCTCCTTCCTTTCTGCGTTCCTTCCGTCTCTCGGCCAGGGAGGAACTTGTCCCCTTTGTCCGGGAACTGCTTGAAGCCGAAGGCTTTCGCTTTGAGCCTGAACCCTTCTCTCCCCTGTGCTTTCGTCTGCTGGAAGAGCCCTTTCCCCTGGGCAGCTCCCTGGCTGCCTTCTTTGGCTACATCTACATTCAGGATCGCTCTTCCATGCTGCCGCCGCTGGCCCTGAATCCGGCTCGGGGCGCGACTGTGGTCGATGTCTGCGCAAGTCCGGGCAGCAAGACCGGCCTGCTGGCGCAGCTCGTGGGCGAGGAAGGCTTTGTGCTCGCCAATGAAATTTCCCATGCCAGGCTCAATACCCTGCGCATGACCCTCAAGGCCTGCAACTGCATACAGGTCGGGACCTGTTCCTATTCGGGCGATGCCCTGCCCCTCAGGCCCGGTTCCTGCCAGGCCATCCTGCTGGATCCCCCCTGTTCCGGCTGGGGAACGGTGGAAAAGAATCCCCATGTGCTGGACGTCTGGCACGAGGGCAAGGTGCAGCCGCTCATCACCCTGCAGCGCCGGCTGCTGGCACGGGCCGCAAGCCTGCTTGCAGATGACGGCGTGCTTGTCTACTCGACCTGCACCACAAACAGCGACGAGAACGAGCTGCAGGTGTGCTATGCCGAAGAGGAGCTGGGGCTTGTGCGCGATCCCATCGAACCCTTTGCAGGCTTTGTCTGGGACGACAGGGCAGGCAGCGAGGGCACGCTGCGCGTGGACGGCACCCGCTCGAAGGCCCAGGGCTTCTACATAGCCCGCTTGCGCAAGAAGGCCCAGGCCGCACCGTCTTCCTCTGCCGCAATGGGCACGGACCTGGAACAGGGGCAGGCCCAAAAAGCAGTTCAGAAGGGCACGGGCGGCTGCGACGTGTCCAGGGCTCAGCTTGCCACGGCAACCGTACAGCCGGATCTCCTGCCCGACGGCCGCTGTGCGGTCTTTTCGGGCACGGTGCGCTTTCTGCCCAGGGCCTCGGAAACGTTTCTGCCCGATGGCTTTGTCTGGCAGGGCGCACCCCTGGGACGCCTGGGATCCGGCGGCTTTCAGGCTGACGCACGACTCAGGGTCTGCATGCAGCCCTCGTCTCAGGCCATTGTCCTGCAGGAGCCAGGTGAAGTGCGCTCCCTTCTGAGCGGCGCCAGCATGCGCACGGACCTCCGAGGCAAGGAGGCAGGCCTGTGGTGGCGAGATCTGCCTCTGGGCCGGGTCAGTCTGCGCAACGGCCGGGTGATAGCCGGCTTCGGCAAGTAGACGGACACCTTTTCAGGCAGGGTTCTGTCCAAGCCTGTGCAGCATGAGGCCCCAGACGGCCTGTCCAAGACTCAGGCCGCCGTCTCCCGGAGGAAGCAGACGGGGCAACAGCACCCGAAAGCCCTGTTCCTGAAGGAGCGAGCAGAGCAGGCCGCGCAGCAGAGTATTGTTGAGGACGCCTCCGCCCAGGGCCACGACGTCTTCCTCCCGTCTGGCCTGTGCGGCAAGACAGGAGAGCGCCCGGGCCAGCTGCCAGTGAAAATCCAGGGCAATGAGGCTCGCAGCAAGGCCCAGGTCCTGCAGCCTGAGCACGCGGGCAAAGAGCGCCTTGCTGCTGACAAGCAGGGAGGCGTCCTGCTGCATGCACAGGCGCTCTGCCGGCATGGCCGGCAGATCCCCTGTCAGGGCCTGTGCCTGTTGCGTCAGTGAATCTCTTTTGTTCATGATTTGCAGGGCGCAGGTTTCAAGGCGGATGGCTGCCTGTCCCTCGTAGGTGATGGTGCTGCACAGGCCAAGCTGGGCCGAGACGGCATCAAAGAGCCGGCCGCAGCTGGAGGTCAGCGGGGTATTGAGGTTGCGCTCGATCATCCGGGCCACAATGCCGGCCTCAGCGCCCTGCTTCTGCGTCCAGAACGCGCGATGATCGGCATCTGCCTGGGCAAGGCCCATGGCAATGCGCCAGGGATTGTGCGTGGCGGCGTCCCCGCCTGGCAGGGGGAAGGGGGCCAGATGGCCTGCCCGTTCCCAGCGGGCTGCCCCGAGGTGCATGCGCAACAGTTCACCGCCCCAGACGGTCTTGTCGCAGCCAAGGCCGAAACCGTCCAGAATCAGGGCCAGGGCAGGCTCTTCCTGCCTGTGTTCTGCCAGTACGGCAGCGGCATGGGCGGCATGATGCTGCAGGCGGATCAGGGGAATGCCGTGTTCCCTGGCAATCCGCTCGCCGGCCCTGCTGGAATAGAAGTCGGGGTGTAAATCGGTCACCACAAGCCCTGGCGTCACTTCGAGAAGAGAAGAGAGGTGACGGACAATTTCTTCGTAAAAGGCTGCCGTGGCCGGATGTTCCAGATCGCCCGTGTGCTGGCCGACAAAGGCATTGCCGCCCCTGGTCAGGCAGCAGGTGGCCTTGAGGTCTGCCCCTGTGCCCAGCACGCAGCAGTCGGACTCAAGGCCGAGATCAATGGGCGACGGCACATAGCCCCTGGCCCGGCGCAGAAAGAGCGGAGCCGGTTTCCCGAGTGCCGTGTCGCAGAGCACCACACTGTCGTCCACGCGGCAGAGGATGTCCCTGTCATGAAGGAGAAAGCAGTCGGCCGTGCGGGCCAGGCGACGCAGGGCTTCCCTGTTGCCAAGGCAGATGGGATCGCCGCTGTCATTGCCCGAGGTCATGACCAGAACAGGGACAGGCAGCCCCTTATGCTGGCACTGTTCGAAAAGCAGATCAAAGAGCACCACATGCAAAGGCGTTGTTGGCAGCATGAAGGCCAGCGTGCCGATATCCGGGGCAACCAGCGGCAATTTCTGTTCCTTTTTGCAGGAAAGCACCATAGCGGGCCTGGCCGGTGCAGTCATGAGTGCTTCCTCTTCGGCACTGACATGACAGAAGAGCCGGACCGTGGCCATGTCCCTGGCCATGAGGGCAAAGGACTTGTGCGGACGGTGCTTGCGGGTGCGCAGCAGGGCGACACTCTGTTCGTTGCGGGCATCGCAGGCCAGCTGAAAGCCGCCAAGGCCCCGCAGGGCCACGATCCTGCCATCGAGAAGGGCCTGCACAGTGCGCTGCAGGGCAGAAGAGCTGGTTTGTTCCGTGCATTCTGTCTGACCACAGGCCAGATCGCCGGCCTCCACAAACCACAGATGGGGACCGCACACCGGACAGGCAATGGGCTGGGCATGAAAGCGGCGGTCAAGGGGATCGCCGTATTCCCGAGCACAGTCTGGACAGAGCGGAAAGCAGGCCATGGAGGTTACGGGCCGGTCATAGGGAATGGAACGGGTAATGGTGTAGCGCGGACCGCAATTGGTGCAATTGGTGAACGGATATTGATAGCGCCTATTGTGGGGATCGTGCATATCGGCTAAACAGTCGTCACAAATGCCCACATCCGGACTGATGAGCACATGGTGCCCGTGCTGGCCGTGGCTCAGCACGATCTGAAACGCCGTCTCCTCTTCCCGTACCGGCGCAGGCGCTATCTCAAGCCCCGTGAGCCTGGCCAGAGGCGGCAGAGTGCTGCGCAGCAGTTCGGGAAAGCGCCGGACCTGTTCTTCCCTTCCCTGGACCTCTATGTGCACGCCGTCACTGGTATTGCCCACGGAGCCTGTCAGCTGCAGATCCCTGGCCAGGCGGAAGATGAAGGGCCGGAAGCCGACCCCCTGCACCTGTCCCCGGGCCGTGAGCCTGAGGCGCTGCAGGGACTGTCTGGTTGCGTGGGAAGACGTCGAAAGGGTACTGGTCATGGCTTGCTCCTGTGCCACCGGTGCTCCGGCAGAAGAGGAATACGTCCTGCTGTGGCGCGATTCTGCCCCTGGCAGAACAGGCATCATGCAGCAAAGAGAGGAAGTTATGAACGAAAAGAGCGAAAGGAACGAGGAGGCCGGCAAGGACTTCCTTTTTCAGAAGGAACACGATCCGGGCAGGACGATACAGCCTGGCTGCCCACTTGCCCAGATACCAGCCTCCGTCTGGAAGGACATTTTGCGTCCACCCTTCCGCAAGAGGCATCCCGTCCTGTGGATTGTGAGCATCCTTGTTGTCCTTGCCCTGGCAGGCTCCATCGTCCGGGGCGTCATGGCAGACGGAGAGTCCCTGGGCGAGGAACCGGCCCTTGGGCTTGTGAGCGTCAAGGGCGCCATCATGGACGTAAGCAAGGAACTTGCCTGGGTGGACCGTCTGGCCCGGGAAGAGAGCATCAGGGGCGTGCTTGTGCGCGTGGATTCTCCCGGAGGCGGAGCGGCTGCCTCGCAGGAACTCTACAATGCCCTGTGCATTCTTGCCAAAGCAAAGCCCGTGGCCGTATCCATGGGCAGCGTCGCTGCCTCGGGCGGCCTCATGGTGAGCATGGCAGGCCAGAGGGTCTTTGCCAATGCCTCTACGGTGACAGGTTCCATAGGCGTGCGCATGGACATTCCCCAGGTGCAGAAGCTCATGGACACACTGGGCCTTGGCAAGGAAACACTGACCACCGCGCCCTACAAGGACGCAGGATCCCCTCTGCGTCCGCTCTCGGCCACGGAGCGTGCCTATTTTGAAGGGGTTCTGCAGGACATGCACACCCAGTTTGTGGAGATTGTTGCCAGGGGGCGCAACATGCCGGTGGAAGAGGCCGCAAAGCTTGCAGACGGTCGCATCTTCACGGGCAGGGATGCCATGGCCCGCGGCCTTGTGGACGAGATAGGCGGCATGGATGCCGCCCTGGACTGGCTCTGTGCACAGACTGGCGTGGACAGGGACAGGCGCCTTGTTCGCAGGCCGGAAGATGGTCCCTGGCTGCAGAGACAGCTTTCGGTCATGCTTGGGGCAGGAGTGGCCCAGATACAGCAAACGGCTGCCGAAGGGCAGCAGCCGGCCTTCCTCTTTCAGTGGTAGCTCAGGCGCAGCCTGAGTGCCTTGTGCGCCTGACGGCGGACAAAAAAGAAGACAGGGAAGAGAGAATCGTCTCTCTTCCCTGTCTTAACGTATATTCAGGCGTCAATGCAAAGGTACACAATGCAAAGACGTGAAGGCAGAACTAGTCTTCCTTGGCTTCGGCTTCGGAGAGCTTCTGCTTCAGCAGGTCGCCCAGGTTCTGAGAACCGGCTTCGGCAGGTCCGGCATGGTAATCCTTGCTCTTTTCCTCTTCGCGGGGATGAATCTGCTTGAGGGAGAGTCCAAGGCGGCGTTCTTCGGCGCTGACATGGATGACCTTGGCTTCGATTTCCTGGCCGTCCTTGAACAGCTCGGCAGGAGTCTTGCCCTTCTTGCTCAGGCCGAGTTCGGACACGTGGATCAGGCCTTCAACGCCTTCTTCCACTTCCACGAACAGACCGAAGTCAGTGATATTGGTGATAATGCCCTTGACGGTGCAGCCAACGGGGTAGGTATCCGGCACATGGGCCCAGGGATCTTCCACAAGCTGCTTGATGCCCAAGGTGAATTTTTCGTTTTCCTGGTCCACGGTGAGCACCTTGGCCTGCACGGTGTCGCCGACCTTGTAGAACTCGTTGGGATGACGGATCTTCTTGGTCCAGGAAATGTCGGAGACATGGATGAGACCGTCGATGCCGTCCTCGATGCCGATGAACATGCCAAATTCGGTGATGTTCTTGATACAGCCCTCAAGGATGGTGCCTTCAGGATACTTTTCGGCAACCAGTTCCCAGGGATTGGGATGCACCTGCTTCATGCCCAGGCTGATGCGCTTCTTGTCGGCATCCACACCCAGGATGACGACTTCCACTTCGTCGCCGGTATGCACGAGCTGGGAAGGATGGCGCAGCTTGCGGGTCCAGGATATCTCGGAAATGTGCACGAGACCCTCGACGCCGGGTTCAAGCTCGACAAAGGCACCGTAGTCCACAAGGTTGGACACCTTGCCGTGTACCTTGGTGCCCACGGGGAAGCGGGCAGCGATGTTTTCCCACGGATCGGGCACAAGCTGCTTGAGGCCCAGGGAGACCTTGCAGTGATCGCGGTCAAAGGACAGAACCTTCAGAGTCAGATCCATGCCCAGGGTGACCATTTCCTTGGGATGACGGATGCGCTTCCAGCTCATGTCGGTGATGTGCAGAAGGCCATCCAGACCACCCAGGTCGACAAAGACACCGTATTCGGTGATGTTCTTGGCCTTGCCGGTGACAATCTGGCCTTCTTCAAGGGTTTCGAGCAGCTTCTTGCGCTTGCTGTCACGCTCTTCTTCAAGAAGGATACGGCGGGAAACTATGACATTGCTGCGACGGCGGTTGATCTTGAGAACACGGAATTCAAAGTCCTGATTCACAAGGGCATCCATGTCCGGAACAGGACGCAGATCCACATGCGAGCCTGGCAGGAAGGCTTCCACGCCACCGATGTCCACTGTGTAGCCACCCTTGATGCGGCGGGTGATGCGGCCACTGATGGTCTTGTTGTGTTCCTGGACGTCTTCGAGCTGGTCGAAGATCTGCATACGCTTGGCCTTCTCGAAGGAAAGGGTGATGCTGCCTTCCATTTCGTTCTTGCGCACAACGTACACATCAATCTTGTCGCCTACCTTGACAGTCACATTGCCGTTGCTGTCAAGAAATTCGCTGGTTGGAATCTGACCTTCAGACTTGAAGTTGACATCAACCAGAACGTTGTCGTCGCCAACCCGGACGACTTCGCCTTTGACGAGCGTGCCTTCTTCCAGATCGCCAAAGTCAGGGGTTAGATAGTCTTCGAGGACAGAACCGAAATCCGTGGTTTCGGTATCTTTTCCTGCTTCCTGCATTGCCATACTACGCCGGCCTCCAAACAAAAATTCTGGCCTTGTGTAAAGACCAATTTGTGGCCTCTACAGAAAAAGTACAGGAATGTCAAGGAAAAATTTGAATGTCATTGGCATTGCAAAGAGGCCACAGAGAAAAATTTTTCATGACAAGAAGACTTTTTTTATAGCAATCCGTGAGCAAAATCATATAGAATTTTTGAGATGACATGGTTTTTTTCTTGTCATTTTTCTCGTTACTCATTATTGAAGTTGCTGGTACAGGGAACTCTGTTCGAGGCGCCCCCTGACTGGGGAGAGAACGGATACTATTCGGAAAACACGAAGTGTAAATAATTTGTCAAAATACCTTGTCTATTTTGTCAACAAGGCATTGGAGTGCACTCTGCTAGGAACATGGAAACAGAACTTCTCATATCGATGCTGGCATGGTTTCTGGGCTCCTTTGTTTGCGGATTGTGTGGACTTGGAGCAGCGATAATTGCCATGCCCTTCATGATTCTGGTGCTTCCTGTCCAGACTGTCACCATGGTTTCTTGTCTGACAGCCCTTGGTCTGACCGGTGCCATGGCCCTGCAGTACATGAAGTACTGCAGGAAGAAGACCGTGCTGTGGATGGCTCTGGGCGCCGTGCCCGGAGCTCTCACAGGCGTGCAGGTACTGCAGAACGTGTCTGAGCATGTTCTGGAGCTGGGCATAGGCGTGCTCATCATCTTCTGCGTGGCAGGAATGCAGTTCTTCCAGAACAGACTGAAGATACGGGAGCGGACGGCGTACTCTCTGCTGACCGGCTTCCTGGGCGGCCTTGTCGGCACCTGCGTGACCATAGACGGCCCCGTGGTGGCCATATACGGCCTTCTCGCTGGCTGGAATCCGCAGCTCTTCCTTGGCACCACCAGTCTCTTTTTCTTCCTGCGCTCCATTGTGAGCTGTTCGGTGCAGTGGAGTGCCGGGCTCTATACGGAGCAGATCCTGACCTATGCCCTGTGGTGCCTTCCGCTCTCTCTGCTGGGCTTCTACCTCTCCGTGCCCCTGCTCAGGCGCATCAACGTGACCTTCTTTCGCAGCGTTGTCAAAGTCATCATCGTCTTTGCCGGCTGTCTGTGCCTGTACAAGGGGCTGGCCTAGCCCTGCGGAGCAGGGCATGCCGTGTTCCGCCCGCAAGGGAGCCTGTGCAAAAAAGAGGACAGACGAAAGCCATGCCTTCGTCTGTCCGTGATCTGTTGTCTTCGTGTCTGCCTGCAGAGGGATCGTAATCAGGCGTGGCCTTGCGTGACCGGGGTCAGACAGGAAGGCGCCTGGCGGATGCGACAGATTTGCAGGTTGTAGGATCCACGCTTGCTGCACACAGGGCAGCCGTCGCTGATAAGCACGCAGGTCGGATCCAGTTCCAGGGGATCAATGCCTGCGGCCCTGCACAGGTCCGTGGTTTTTCCGCGTTCCCACATGATGGGCGCGCCACAGCGGCCGCATTCCACATAGACCATTTCCGGGTCATAGCCCTTGCACAGAGGATGGGGCGTGTGGCTGGTACTTACAAGTATAAAATAGGATTTGCTGTTGTTCTTTATATCGGGCATGGCAGTGTATTTTCTTGTACGGATTGTTGGTTGGAGTCGGAGAGGGGCCGGAATGGCCCATTTGGAAGGATGGCTTCGGCCTGTGCGGCAAAAGATCGTCGAGGACAGGTCCTGAGACGGCATTTTGTGCAGCAGAGTACATATTGCCTCTGCCAAATTTTTATAAAAACGCTTTCAAATATGTCAAGAGGATATGATGGTCTTCAAAAGGCCCTCACCTTGTGCGGAGTCCAGCCTGTTCCGTCTGTCTTGCCCTGTCTGTGTCTTTTCCGTACATTTACCGCGCAGCGCATGAGAATGGCTGCAAAAAGAGCCTTTTTTGATTTTCTTGTTTCAACCTGATCGCGGGATCTTTGCCGAGGTAATCCATGAGCAGTACTCTGCCCCGTATTGTGCTTCTTGCCCCCGAACTGTGCAATCAGATTGCCGCAGGGGAAGTGGTGGAGCGCCCTGCAAGCGTCGTCAAGGAACTGGTGGAAAACAGTCTGGATGCCCTGAGTACCCGTATCGACGTGAGCCTTGAAAATGGCGGACAGGGCCTTATCCGCGTGCAGGACAACGGCGTGGGCATGCTGAGGGAGGATCTGGAACTGGCCCTCACGAGGCATGCCACGAGCAAGATTCGTGCGGTCACCGATCTCGAGAACATCCATTCCTACGGCTTTCGCGGCGAGGCCCTGCCCAGTGTGGCCTCCGTCTCCCGCTGCACCCTTACTTCCATTGGCGAAGGAGAGGAAGAGGCCTGGACCGTGCAGGTCGAGTTCGGCAGGACCGTTGCCGTGCAGCCGGCTTCCCTGCACCGGGGCACCATTGTGGAGATACGCGATCTCTTTGCCAATACGCCTGCCCGCCTCAAGTTTCTGCGTGGCATGCCCACAGAGGTGAAGCACTGCCAGGAATGGCTGGCCCGGCTGGCTCTGGCCAGGCCGGATGTGGCCTTCAGGCTTGAGAGCGGAGGCCGGGAACTGCTCAACTTTCTGCAGGGCGAGAGCGTCTTCGAGCGTCTGGAGCAGATCTGGCCAAAACTTGTGACGGAAAACCTCACTCCCTTTGACCGCAGCCTCATGGGCATGCGCGTGCACGGCTACACCTCGCTGCCGCAGGTGAGTCAGCCCAGGGCCAACAGGATCCTTCTCTTTGTCAACGGCCGCAGCGTGAGCGACAAGAAGATCTTTGCCGCCATACGCGAGGCCTACAAGGGCAAGATCACAAGCAGGGATCATCCGCAGGTGCTGCTCTTTCTGGAAATGGATCCTGCGGATGTGGATGTGAATGTGCATCCTGCCAAGAGCGAAGTGCGCTTTCGCGACGAGCAGGCCGTCTTCAGGGCCATTCTCGTGAGTCTGCAGTCGGCCCTGGAGGCTGCAGGACAGAACAGGGCGCCGGTTACGGACGAGACGGGCAGCCGTTCAGCCAGTGCAGGAAAGCCCGGGCCTGGTGCGGGAACAGGCAGTGAACGCTCGCAGACGGCCCAGGCCTTTGCCCGCCTCTATGAGGAGGGCAGCAGAAACGTCCATGCAGGCCAGGACAGTCAGGACGTCAGGGACGCCCGCCCGCCGGCAGGCCAGACAGCAAAGCCCATGGGCTTCTGGGGTCGGGTTGATGCGCCGCTCATGCCGTCCATGACCCTTGGCAAGGGACGGGAGACGGAGCCCGGGGACGTGGAGTGGCACATATGCGAGGCCGCGGATCAGGGATCTGGCGGAGCAGAAGAGCCTCCGGCAGCAGCCTTTCCTGTCTGGGGGGCTGCCGGATATGGATCAATCGGCACCGGGCGTGCCACAGAGACCGGAGAAGCGGCGCTCTCTGCAGACACAAACTCCGTGCGGCCAGTTCAGCCTGTCCCGCCAGGTCAGGACTCCTTTCCCGGTCATGCCAAGAGCCATGCCCCGGCAGACCTTCTGTCCGCCTGTCCGCCTGCCAGTGAGCCTGCAGGGCGCATGCCTGCGTCGTCTGCCGTGTTGCCTGCCACCTCTGCGGAGAGCCAGGTGCGTCTGGCGGGCATGACCTATCTTGGCCAGGTGGCCCGGACCTATCTTGTCCTGCGGGATGCCGCAGGTGCGCTGCTCCTTCTGGATCAGCACGCCGCCCATGAGCGGGTGCTCTATGCCAGAATGAGTACAAAGGGCCTGCAGGGACAGGGGCTGACCGTGCCCATGGAGCTCAATCTGCATCCCAGCGAGGCGCACCGCTGGCTGGAGACGAGGGACATGCTGGCCTCCCTTGGCTTTTCGGGCAGCCTGCAGGGTGCACGGCTTGTGATCTCTGCCATCCCCGTGCTGCTGGAACGCCCGGCGGCCCAGGAATTCCTGCGCGAGGTGCTTGCCGGCAGCCGGGATGATTTCAATGCCCGTTTTGCCTCCATGTCCTGCAAGTCGGCCATCAAGGCGGGCCAGGAACTGACGCAGGACGAGGCCCTGACCCTGATTCAGCAGTGGCTGCAGGTACCGGACAAGGAATACTGCCCCCATGGCAGGCCCGCAGTGCTGCGCTGGGATGCCGCGGATCTTGAGCGCCTCTTCAAGCGCCGCCAGTCCTAGGGGACGGAGCTAGAAGCCGGAAAAGTCCAGGACATTGTTGAGGGGCGCTCCGCTCCTGTGCAGGACGTGATCCTTTCCCTCGTAGCGGGTCATGTGCCAGTTTTCCAGGTCGAGGACGTCCATCTTGCCGCTGGCGCCGTCTTCGACGGCCCGGCGAACAATGTCCGCCACCTCTTCTTCCGGAAAGTAGATGCCTTCAAAACTGAGGCGCACCATGTCGCCAAGAGTGGAGACAATGGGGCCTGTAAAGTCCTCGGCACAAATGGCCGAGGACACGCAGTCTTCAAGCTCCCGGACGACATCGTCCGTCACCGGGGCAAAGTGTGCATAGATCTTGATGAGAACAGGCTGGCTCATGAGACGTTCCCGATGTGTTCTTTGCCGGTATGAAGTGTGACCTGGCCATGCGGCAGTGCGGCATGGCCAGGGGACAGAAAAAAGCGACACTTTCCCTCAAGAAAGTGCCGCATGCTGACAATCTGCAGATTCAGGCTGTCCGGATCTGCCCGGGGCCTGCTAGTGCTTGATGAAGGACTGCACCTTCTGGAACATGGGATTGATGATGTCCTTGAGCGTGTCCGCAAGGAGGCTTTCCACGGCACTGCTGCTGGGCAGGGAGGTCTTGCTCTGATTGGCCGTCAGCGTCTCGAGCACAAGCTTCTTGTCCCTGTTGCTCAGCACATACTTGGCGCGGATGGTGGTCTCGAAGGAAGTCGCGGAGTTTTCCTGTATGTCGAGCTTTTCCAGGGAGCCGGTGAGAATGTAGTCGGGGTTGGCCTTGATGGCCTCGGCTGCAGAGGTGGCGTAGGAAACCTGATAGCCCTGGGCACCAATGTGATCGGCAATGGCCTTGCTCATCCATTCCGTGGGGGAATCCATGGTCGTGAAGTAGCTCTTGTCACGACGCATGCCCAGGGCAGAAGTGTCGACGCGCTTGTCGGCAAACTGCACGACGGCAATGGTGGAAGAGGACGGAGTGGGCAGCACATTGCTTGCGGGTTTGAGCGGAACAAGATGCACTGTATTGCTGGGACCGCAGGCACTCAGAAGAAGGAGAGCGGCCAGGGTGCACAGCACGGTAAGACAGCGGGTAAACGTCATAGGAGGCCTCGAAGCACAGAAGTTAATAGAGAAAAAGGGAAAACGATCACATTGGCATGACGGAATGCGTACCTTTGCGTCTCAATGCCCGTGCAGAAAAAAGTCGGGTACAGGCGGACAGGGCTGCGAACAGATGCGCAAGACAGGCTTTCTTGCCATGGGGGTAACGGAGTGGTAGAGAAGCTTGCCGGAACGGGAAGCCCTGCACTCCGGGGCCATGCCAGGGCCCGGATGCTGCCCGAATGATGCGGATTCCGCCAAATTTTTTCTGGGATATGCTGTCTGCAGGAGATCCCCCTCTCCGGGGCTCCCTTCGGCAGATCCCGCAGCGGTGCTCTCATGCCTGGTGCTTGTACAGGCAGGCAGACCTGCCAAGGTGCTGATAGCACAAAGGAAACAGAAAGGCAAAAATCCCCGGCACACAGCGCAGGGCCTGTGCCTGCAGCCAAGGGCCGGACAGCGTCCGGCCAGCCTGCGGTACGCCCTGCTGCGGCAGCGGAGACGGCGCATGAGGCGCGTCTTGGCCCTGTCAGGGGAAAACCATTTTTTCGTTGATCCAGGAATTACTATGCTCGATCTCAAACGCATTCAAAAACAGCCGGAAATATTGGCCAAGGCGCTGCAGGATCGCCATTCTGCACTGACCATTGACGAATTTCAGGAAATAGACAGTGTCCGCCGCAAGTATATTGCCGAAGTGGAAGAACTCAAGAGCCGCCGCAATGCCGCGTCCCAGGACGTGGCCCGCATGAAGAGGGAAGGCCAGGATGCCTCGGCACTGCTGGCAGAACTGGCGGATATGGCTGCCCGCATCAAGGCTCTGGATGCCAAGGCGGACGAGGCTCGGGCACGTCTGGAAGAGTGGATGCTCAGCGTCCCCAACATCCCGGATGCGTCCGTTCCCGTGGGCAGGGACGAGACCGAAAACGTGGAAATTGCCAAATACGGCACGCCCAGGACCTTTGATTTCGAGCCGCTGGCCCACTGGGACATCGGCACCAATCTGAAGGGCCTCGACTTCGAGCGCGCATCCAGACTGTCCGGCAGCCGCTTTGTGGTTTCCCAGGGCTGGGCCGCTCGTCTGGACCGGGCCCTGGTCAACTTCTTCCTGGATGTTCACACGAAGGAAGAGGACTACATCGAGGTCATTCCTCCGGCCATTGTCAACAGGGAGACCATGACCGGTACAGGGCAGCTGCCCAAGTTCGAGGAAGATCTCTTCAAGCTGCGCGAGGGGACCTATCTGATCCCCACGGCAGAAGTGCCGCTGACCAATCTGCACGCCGGCGAGGTGCTGGCCGAGGAAGATCTGCCCAGGGCCTATACGGCCGCCACTCCCTGCTTCCGTTCCGAAGCAGGTTCTGCGGGCAAGGACACAAGGGGCCTCATCAGAATGCATCAGTTCACCAAGATTGAAATGGTGCGCTTTGCCCATCCCGACGACAGCTTCAATCAGCTGGAACTCATGACCGGACACGCCCGCAAGCTGCTCGAGCGCCTGGAACTGCCCTTCCGCCAGATTGTCCTGTGCACGGGCGATATGGGCTTTGGCTCGGCCAAGACCTATGACCTGGAAGTCTGGTTCCCCTATCAGAAGACCTACAGAGAAATTTCTTCCTGCTCCAACTGCGTGGACTTCCAGGCCCGCCGTGCCAACATCCGTTTCAAACCCAGGGGCGGCAAGTCGGCCTTTGTGCATACCCTGAACGGTTCCGGTCTGCCCACCGGGCGTACCCTGGCCGCCATTCTGGAAAACTATCAGCAAAAGGACGGCAGCGTCGTCGTGCCCAGGGCCCTTGTCCCCTACATGGGCGGCCTTGAGGTCATAGAGCCGGATGCCCGTCTGCGCTAGTCCCCGTGTGCAGCTGATGCGTGCCTGAAGTGTTCGCCTGAAGCGCCCGGCCCAAAGCACACCCAAAGCCAAAAAAGGAAAGTCCCCTTGTCCCGCCTTGTACGGGAGAAGGGGACTTTCTTGCTTTGCAGGGCGTAAAGGTCTTCAGGCCCTAGTTGCCGTTCCTGTAGAAGTTGATGAGGCAGCCGTTGAGGATGATGGTGCGTTCGTCCTCGGTCAGGGCCCCCAGGGACAGGGTGACCGGACGGGCCGTCTGTTCGTGGAGGATCCAGGCCTGCAGGCTGTCCGCCTTGTCCTCTATGGCCCGGCGCACGTCCGGCACAAGGACGCAGTCGCCGTCCTGCAGCTGCTGCCCAAGACCGGGCGTCAGCAGGAAGGGCAGCATGCCCCAGTTGATGAGGTTGGAGCGGTAGCGCTTGGTGGCGTATTCCTCGGCCAGGTTGGCCCAGCCGCCCAGCACCTTCTGACAGGAGGCGGCCTGTTCCCTGGCGCTGCCGTCACCGGGCTTCACGGCAAAGATGGTGGATCCTATGCCCATGTCGGCCAGGCTCTTGTGGTCAAAGAGGCGCTGCCACAGGGCGGCATCGGCCTGTTCGAGCGGCGCACACATGTCCTGGACGGACTGCACCAGAGCGGGGTCTTCGGCATTGGCCAGGCGGGCCGTTTCCAGGGCCTGCACGGCCTTGGCCCTGGAGACGTACTGCGGATCCCTGCGCGAGAGCGTGAATTCGGAAAGCTTGCGGGGATTGGAACGCAGGGAAGATGTCTCGCCGGAGGGAATGAGCTCGTCCGTGGTGGTGACCGGATCGGTAATGACGCAGCAGACCCTGAGCAGCAGATGCTCGGGCAGGGCGCTCATGGTCGGCCAGTCCGTGATGTTGGGACCGCAGACAAGCTTTGTTTCGGGCTTCGGGTTGCCATAGCCCTGATAGCAGCGGCGCTGGTAGATGCCGGCATCGAAGTGATAGTCCAGGGAGCAGGAAAGCTTGTCCCAGTCCAGATCCGTGGCCTTGGTCAGCCGGCCGCCATTGGCCGCCGTGGCGGCAATGGAGCGGGCATCCATGAGGGCCACGCCGGAGAGCTGGCCGTTGCCGGGCTTGGACCCTTCCCTGTTGGGGAAGTTGCGGGTGGAGTGGCGGATGGACAGGGCGCCGTGGGCAGGCGTGTCGCCTGCGCCGAAACACGGACCGCAGAAGGCGCTCTTGATGAGCGCGCCGGCTGCCATGAGCTTTGCGTAGGAGCCGTTCTGGACCAGGGCCAGGGCCTGGGGCTCGGAGGCCGGATAGACCGACAGGGAGAAGGCGGCATTGCCCGTGCTTTTGCCTTCCAGGATGGCGGCAGCCAGAGTGAGGTTTTCAAAGGATCCGCCGGCACAGCCGGCAATGATGCCCTGATCGACCTGCACCTCGTTGTCGTGAATCTTGTTGCACAGGGAGAAGGCCTCTGCCGTGGCTCCGAACTGCTTTCTGGCATTTTCGTCAATGGTGGCGAAGATATCCCTGGCATGCTTCTGCACTTCGGCAATGGGATAGACATTGCTCGGATGGAAGGGCAGGGCAATCATGGGTTCCACTCTGGCGAGGTCCACGCGCACCACGGAGGCAAAGGCGGCCGGAGCGGTGTGATCGAGCTTTTTGAAGTCGTCCTGCCTGCCGTGACAGGCCAGATACTGCTGCACCTTGTCGTCCGTGACCCAGATGGAGGAGAGACAGGTGGTTTCCGTGGTCATGACATCAATACCGCAGCGGTATTCCACGGACAGGCTGGCAACGCCGGGGCCTGCAAATTCCATGACCTTGTTCTTCACAAAGCCGTTTTTGAAGACGGCGCCGATGATGGCCAGCGCCACGTCCTGCGGTCCGACGCCGGGCCTGGGGGCGTTTTCCAGCCAGATGAGCACCACCTGGGGCCTGGGGATGTCATAGGTTCTGCTGAGCAGCTGCTTGACCAGCTCGGGACCGCCTTCGCCAACGCCCATGCAGCCCAGGGCGCCGTAGCGGGTATGGCTATCGGAGCCCAGGATCATGCGTCCGCAGCCGGCCAGCATTTCCCTGGCGTACTGATGGATGACGGCCAGGTTGGTGGGCACGAAGGTGCCGCCGTATTTCTGGGCAGCCGTCAGGCCGAAGAGGTGGTCGTCCTCGTTGATGGTGCCGCCCACGGCACAGAGGCTGTTGTGGCAGTTGGTCAGGGCATAGGGAAGGGGAAATCTGGTGAGGCCGCTGGCACGGGCTGTCTGGATGATGCCCACGTAGGTGATGTCGTGGGAAACCAGGGCATCAAAGGTGACATGGAGCAGGTCATCCCTGTCGGAGGGTTTGGAATGTGCGGACAAAATGCGCGCCGCAAGTGTTTCCTTGTGTGCGGCATCCACATCTATGCCGCGGGCCTGGGCTTCTTCCTGGGACAGGAGGGCGCCGTCGGCGAGTATGGTCGGTCTATCCTGAAGGGTTATCATGATGAACTGGCTCTGGGGTTTAGAAGTTAGGAGGATGTTGCCAGAAGCTTCACGCTGAAGCCGAGAAAGATGCAGCCTGTCACGCGTTCAAGCCAGCGCCTGAAGGTTTCGTTCTCGAAGTAGCGGCGGACCCTGCTGAGCATGCAGCTCAGGAAGATGAACCAGCCGCCCGTGACCAGGCAGGAGCAGAATCCCAGGAGAAAAAGCTGACCCGGGATCGGTACAGGGGCTGACTGAACAAGAAACTGCGGAAGAAAGGTCAGATAGAACAGTATGGCCTTGGGATTGAGCACATTGGTCAGAAAGCCGAACTGAAAGGCCTTGCCATTGGAAAGAAGGGCGCGTTGGGGCTGCCTCTCCCCTGTGGCAGAAGTGTTTTGGGCACTGCTGGCAGGCCTGGAAAACAGGGCGTGCAGGCCGATATAGGCCAGATAGGCCGCGCCGGCATAGGTGATGCAGGCAAAGAGAAAGGGTGAGTGGGCAATGACGGCACTCAGGCCGAGCACGCTGAGGGCCGTATGAACACAGAGGCCGCAGGCAATGCCAAGGGACGTGGACAGGGCCTGCCTTTTGCCATGGATGAGGGACGTGCGCAGGATGAGCGCAAAGTCGGGCCCCGGCAGCATGGCAAAGAGCAGGGAGGTGACAAGGAAGAGAAGAAGCATGCTCAGCATGACACATTCGTCCATCACAGGAGGGCGAGTCCCGTGTCTTCAGGATGCACGGGGCAGGTCCTGTCTGAGGGTGATGCCTAGGCTTCGTCCCTGTCGTCCTCGTGCACAAGCTCCTGGGCATGCTTGAGGATCTGCTCGACCTGCATGTCGCAGCTCAGGACGCCCAGGATCTGATCCTCCTCGTCCGTGACCGCGCAGGAGACGGTAATGATGAGCTTGCCTGTGAAGCGCGATGTGTAGACGTCCATGATGTGCAGATCGCCTGTCTGCATGGGTACCTGGAACCATTCGCGATCCGAGAAGTCGAAGTCCTCGTGCAGGGAGGAGTAGAGGGGACGGTAGGTCTTGTCCGCAGTCAGGGCCATGCACTTGAGCAGGCCCTTGCTGTCGGTCAGGGAGATGAGCTGAATGAAGGTGTGCTGCCTGGCAAAGTTTTCCAGCAGCTCCGTGGCCCTGGCACCGAAGTCCAGCAGATCCCTTTCGTGGGAGAGGCGGATGAGCACATAGGCGGAGAGTTCGCCTGCGAGCTGCTTCATGCGGTCGTACTCGGTGATCTGGAACTCGGGCATGTAGCGGTGCACGAGGTTCTGCATTTCCTCGTAGGAGAAGTGCGTGGTACGGCCGTTCTCGTAGGCCTTCATGATGTCGTTGTAAATCTTGCCCACGGAAGGATGCTTCTTGGTGACTTCCTTGCCTGTTCCGTTCAGATGGAGGTTGTGGTTGATCCAGTAGGCCACGCCGGCACGGCCGGACTTGTCGGTGATGACAATGGGCACGGGCTTGCCGAGCAGCAGAGTGGTGTCGAAGATGTTGTAGATTTCCTCGTTCTTGAGGATGCCGTCCACATGGACGCCGGCGCTGGTGGCATTGAAGTCGCGGCCGGCAAAGGGATAGTTCGGCGGAATGCTGTACTTGAGTTCCTTTTCGAAGAACTCGGCAATTTCGCTGATAACCCTGGTGTCGGCGGCGGCGTCATCGCCAGTGATGGAAATGTATTCGATGGCCAGGGCTTCGATGGGGGTGTTGCCCGTGCGCTCGCCGAAGCCGAAGAGGGTGCCGTTGACGGAACCGCAGCCATAGAGCCAGGCCGTGACGCCGTTGACGAGCACCTTGTGGAAGTCGTTGTGGCCGTGCCATTCCAGCTGTTCGCCGGGCACGCCGGCCTCGTCCGTAAAGGCGTGCACAAGGCGCTGCACGGAACGCGGCAGCGCGGCACCGGGATAGGGCACACCGTAGCCCATGGTGTCGCACAGGCGGATCTTGACGGGCATGTTGGCCTGTCTGGAGAGCTCCATGAGCTGCTGGGCCAGGGGCAGGCAGAAGCCGTAGATGTCCGCACGGGTGATGTCCTCGAAGTGGCAGCGGGGCACAATGCCCCATTCAAGAGCCTGGCGAGCCATGTCCACGTACATGTCCATGGCCTGCTGGCGGGTTTTGCCCAGCTTGAGGAAGATGTGGTAGTCCGACACGCTGGTGAGCATGCCCACCTCGTCGAACTCCATGTCTCTGGCCAGGGCCAGATCCTGCTTGTTGGCCCGGATCCAGGCGGTCACCTTGGGGAACTGATAGCCTAAGGATCGACACACTTCTATGCTGCGGCGATCCTTTTCCGAGTAGAGGAAGAATTCCGAGGCGGAAATGAGGCCTGTACGGCCGCCGAGCCTGTACAGGAACTCGAACATCTTCTTGATCTGGGCGACCGTGTAGGGCGGACGAGCCTGCTGACCGTCGCGGAAGGTGGTGTCCGTGATGTGCATTTCCCCGGCCGGATGGGGGGCCAGGACAACGTCGTCAAAGGTGGTCCGGCAGATCTGGGTGTAGGGGTAGAGATCCCGGTACAATTGCGGCTGTTTGACATCCTGCAGGGTAAATGTATCGAGGATTCTGGGTCGTAACAAGGTCATCTCGCCTCCCGTATAAAGGGAAAAATCCTTTATTGTGGCAGTCGTGTATATGTTTCAGAGAAGAAAGAGCCTGGCTTGGGGGAAGTGCATGCCTTTCTGTCTGCCCTGCCGTAAACAGCAGGGCTTGTGTCGTCCCGGTGGCGTGGCCGGTGAGAGCCTTCTTCTTGCGGGGAGGGCTCGTGCCGCAGAGAGAAAGTACTTTGCCAAATCCCTTTTTTAGCTGAAAAAAGATCGGGAAACAAGAGGCTGAAACTGTTCCCAAAAGGTCCTGTCGAGGGGCCGGGCGCACTTGCCAGTAAGGCCGGAATCAGGGTAGGAAGCGCCTTATTGTGTGTTCACCCTTGAAGGAGAAAGTCTATGCCGCCATGTGTACAGTACCCGACAGTGGGCTGTGTGGTAGAATTTTTTGATGCAAGTACAACACAGATTGGCATTGTACTTGAAGAAGTATCAGGCAAGCTGAGAGTCCTTTTACCAAACAGGCGGGAGACAAAGCTGCCCACTTCGCGAGCCCTTCCCTGGAACAGCCCGCCGGTGCACGGATTTTCCTCCCTGAGCCGGGAAGACATGATCCGGCTCCTGGACGAGACGCGCAAGAGACGCGAGGAAAAGGCCGCATCCCTGAACGTCACGGAGCTGTGGGAACTGGCCCAGGGCGAGGTGGATGTTGCTCCTGCACAGTGGTTTGCCGAGCTTGTGGAGAGCGATCCCGATGTGGACACCATAGCCGCCTACGGGCATGCCCTGCTTGCTGCCCGCACCCATTTCCGCTTTGTGCCCCCCAATTTCGAGATTTATGACGCGGAAAAGGTGGCCCGCAAGGCAGAGGAACTGCGCAAGCAGCAGGAACGCGAACAGGTGGTGGCCGTTGGCGCGCCCTTTGTGCGCCTGTTGTGGAATGTTGCCTGCCACAGGGCCGTGCTGCCCCCCGAAGAGGAATGGCCTGCCCCGGAAATGGCACAGAAGCTGGAGGAGCTTCTGAGGGCCCACATGGAGGATCCCGAGACACAGAGTCAGGAAGCCCTGTGGCATATGCTCATCAAGGGCCTCAACGAGGACAACCTGCTGGCCGTGCAGCTTCTGCTGGCCTGGGGCAAGCTCCCGGCACACTACAATTTCTGGTACGACAGGGCAGGCTATGCCCGGGGCGACAGCTGGTGGTGCAAGGAAGAGGAGGCCGCCCGCAGCCTGGCCGAACAGGCCAGGACCTGCGACCTGCCCCGCAAGGATCTGCCCTTCGTGAGCATAGACGGAGACAGCACAAGGGACATAGACGACGCCTTTCATCTGGAAAAGAGGGCGGACGGTACCATGACCCTCACCCTGGCCCTGGCTTGCCCGGCCCTGAACTGGCCCTTTGGCAGCAAGTTCGATGCCCTGATCCTGCACAGGGGCACAAGTGTTTACCTGCCCGAGGGCGACAGCCACATGCTGCCGGAATTTCTGGGCACAAATGCCCTCTCGTTGGCAGCAGACGAGGATCGCCCAGCCCTTATCGTGACCCAGGAGGTGGCCGAAGATGGCAGCCTGCCCGAGCCCTGTCGCATAGAGGTGTGCAGGGTGCGCCTGGCCGCCAACCTGCGCTATGGCGACTGTCAGGCCGTGCTGGACGGCACGGCTGCCGGGGACAGCCAGGCTCTGCCCTATGCCCCTGTTCTTGAACTTGGCCGGGAATTTGCAACACGACGTCTGGCCTACCGCATAGCCTGCGGAGCCGTCATCCTGGAAAAGGATGAACCCAAGATTGAGCTTTCCGGAGAGGGAGAGGAAACCAGGGTGCATATGGTGGCGGGCAAGCCTGCCAGCGAGGCGCAGAACATGGTGGCCGAGATGATGATCCTGGCCAGCGCGGCCGTGGCCCAGTGGGCCGTTCATGCCGGTGTTCCGCTTCTGTACCGCACCCAGAATGTAGCCCTGCCCAGGGAATATGTGGGCGTGTGGCGGGATCCGGCCAGAATGACAGAGATCATGCGGGCCATGATCCCCTCCACCCTGGAGACACAGCCGCGCCAGCACACGGCCCTGGGCCTGTCCTGCTATGCGCCCATGACCTCGCCCCTGCGCCGCTACGCCGACCTTGTCAACGAGGCCCAGCTCATTGCCATGGTGCAGACCGGCCAGCCCCGCTTCAGCCGGGACGATCTGGAACAGATGCTGCTGCCGCTGCGCATGGCCCTGGATGCCGCCGGGCAGATACAGCGCTTCAGGCCCAGATACTGGAAACTCCTCTTCTTCAGACAGGAAGGCGAGGAGCGCTGGTGGTCCGGCGTTGTCACAGAAGAGACAGAGACACAGGTTAGTGTGGCTCTGCCGGAATATGATATCTTCGTGCGCGGACGCAGACGGCAATTCGACGAACGCACCTGTGCCGGCAGCCGTGTGCAGGTGCGTCTGGGCAAGGTCAATCCCCTGTACAACGAAATACATATTCTGGAAGCCGTGTGCGATGATTCGTTTGGGGACTTTGCCGCAGAACCTCTTACGGGGGAGTGAAGCTCATGCTCTTGATCCTTGTTTTGTCCATCCTTGCCTATGTTCTAGGCTCGACTCCATGGGGGCTCATCATCAGCAGGGCCTTCTGCGGGATTGATCCGCGCACAGCCGGCAGCCACAACACGGGCGCCACCAACGTGTCCCGCCTGTGCGGTTTTGGCTGGGGCGTGTTCACGCTCTTTTGCGACATTGCCAAGGGCATGGTGCCTGTGATTCTGGCCATGCTGGACTCGTCGTCAGCCGCAGGCATCTCCATTGTGGCCCTGAGTGCCGTGCTCGGGCACGTCTTTTCCTGCTTCATGGGCTTCAGGGGCGGAAAGGCCGTGGCCACCAGCATTGGCGTCTGCCTGCCCATTGCCTTTGTGCCCACGCTCATTTCCTGCATTCTCTGTCTTCTGGTCATCTGGCGCACACGCTTCGTGTCCCTGGGCTCGCTGACCCTGCTGGGGTCGCTGCCCGTCGTCCTCATCCTGTGTGGCGCCTTCGAGTGGGTTCCCCTGGCTCTCTGCCTCTTTGTCCTCGTGGCCTACAGGCACAGGGAAAATATAGCGCGCCTGCGCGCAGGCAAGGAAAACCGTTTTTCCCTTTCACGTTCCAAGCATTAGCCTTGATTTCAGCAAGCTGCCGGCAGAGCCTGGCAGCAACCATTCGGAGGAGAACATGTCCGTGGATTTCCCGTCCTACCGTGGACAGATGGAGTACAGATGCCTGGGGTGCGGCCGCCGCTATCCCGGAGACAGCCTGCTGTATACCTGCCCTGACTGCGGCGGTGTCTTCCTGCTGCAGGATGTCCGCTTTGACAGCCTGAAGGAACACGACGGCGCCTGGTGGCGCGATCTCTTTGACAAGCGCCTCATGTCGCGCACAACGGCCCTGAGGGGCGTGTTTACCTACTACGAGCTCATGGCCCCCATGCTCGAGGAGGAGGACATTGTCTACCTTGGCGAGGCGCACACGCCGGTCGTTGCCGCCTCCGGTGCCCTGCAGGACAAGGTGGGCTGCGCCTTTGCCTTCAAGAACGACGGCCAGAATCCCAGCGCCTCCTTCAAGGATCGCGGCATGGCCTGCGCCTTCAGCTATCTGAAGTGGCTGTGCCGGACCAGGCAGTGGGACGAAATCCTCACGGTCTGTGCCTCCACGGGCGACACCTCTGCCGCTGCCGCCCTGTACGCCGCCTATGTGGGCAAGCCTCTCAAGAGCGTGGTACTCCTGCCCCACGGCAAGGTCACCCCGCAGCAGCTTGCCCAGCCCCTGGGCAGCGGCGCCACGGTCCTGGAACTGCCCGGCGTCTTTGATGACTGCATGAAGGTCGTGGAAATCCTTGCCGAAAAGTACCGCGTGGCCCTGCTCAATTCCAAGAACTCCTGGCGCATTCTCGGCCAGGAATCCTTTGCCTACGAGACGGCCCAGTGGTTCGGCTGGGATGTGGCCAATCTCTGCCTCTTTGTGCCCGTGGGCAATTCCGGCAACATCACGGCCATCATGTCCGGCTTCCTGAAGATGAAGGAACTGGGCATCATCACCGCCCTGCCGCGTATCTTCGGCGTGCAGAGCGAGCATGCGGATCCCGTGTACCGCTACTACAGCGCCCCCAGGGACAAGCGGGTCTGGGAGCCCGTGACAGTCAGGCCCAGCGTGGCCCAGGCTGCCATGATCGGCAATCCCGTATCCTTCCCGCGTGTGCGTGAACTGGCGGAACGCTTTGTGAGCGAAGCAGGCGAACGGAGCTTCCAGATTGTGCAGGTGACCGAACAGCAGATCATGGATGCCATGATTCAGGCCAACCGCCACGGCCACATCGTCTGCACCCAGGGCGGCGAGAGCCTGGCCGGCCTGCTCAATGCCAGGGCGCTCGGCCTCATTGGCGAGGGCGAGTACGCCGTGCTGGACTCCACGGCCCATCAGATCAAGTTCAGCGGCTTCCAGAACATGTACTTCAGTAACACCTTCCCGCCGGAATACGAGGTGACGCCGGACATGAATCTGGCCAACAGGCCCGAGCTGCTTTTGCCCGCTTCGGCCCGCGAGGGCGTGAGCGTGGCCGAGTTTGCCCGCAAGGGTGCCCAGGCCGTGGTTGAACGTCTCAACCTCAGCAGCAAGTAGCACAAGAGACAGCCCCTTATGAGGCTGCACTCAGGGAACATAAAAGACGCCCGGAGGATCGTGAATCAGGGATCCTCCGGGCGTCTTTGTCAGGAATGTGAAGAGGTGCTGCAGCACGGGCTGCCACAGGGGGCACTGCCGTGCAGCAAGGGCAAGGCCTCTAGACCTCGCTGTCGGAGAGCTGCAGCAGCCTGCGCCAGCGTGTCAGGTTCAGGTTCAGGCAGAGGTAGTCGTCCGAGATGGGCAGGGGCGCAAGGTGGGCCAGGGCCTCGCGGACACTGGCCACGTCCGAGGTACGCTGCAGTTCAGCGATGTCCTGCAGGGGGCAGAGGTCAAAGTCGCCGGCAGGCTGCATGACCAGCACGGGCAGACCCATGAGGGCGGCCTCAAGGACGGCTGTAGTCGAATTGGAGGCCCAGACGATGGGCGAGCTGGCCAGCTCATCCGGCATGGACTGCACGGAGATGCGCAGCCTGCGGCTCTCGTCGCCAAGAAGGGCCTGCAGCCGCTCTTCCACGGGCAGATAGGGATGGGGCTTGACCGTGATCTGTTCGGGCCTCAGGATCTTTTCCTTCAGGCACTGGCAGAGCAGCTCCAGATGCGCGTCGGTCTCGTCGGCAAAGAAGCTTGTCACCACCAGGATGTTGTCGGCAAAGCCCGTGGAGGAATGCAGGTATCTGGAGAGGTAGAGGTAGCGCAGGGCCTCTATCTTGCCCAGGCGGTCTGCGGGCACGCCGCTGGCCCGCCACTGCGAGCAGGCGCTTTCTCCGTTGCCGGCCACAAGGTCCGGCTGAAAGAGCGTCGTTTCGGCATTGGCAAAGGTGCGCGGATCGTCAAAGTAGCGGAAGTCCGTGGGCCTGATGGTGGAGTGCTGGGCGCCGTAGACCGGGCCTGCCTGCATCCTATGCACGGCATGGGTGAGCATGCGCTCCCAGGGGCAGTTTTCCATGGGAAAGGTGTACCAGCGCTGCGGTCCGGCCGCCTGCACGTAGTTTTCCAGGCCCTGCTGCTGCAGGCAGCGTTCCAGACAGCGCCAGCCCCGGAAGCTCTCCACATAGTCCGCGGCAAGGAGGGGCCAGAGATCGAGCCTGGATCCCTCAAGGAAGAAGAGGGGGCGCAGGGCCTTCTGCACCCTGAAGCTGGCAAGGGCCAGCCGGACGTAGCGCCTGCAGGCCGCAAGCATGTCCCCCCCGGTCAGGAATTCCTCCAGGTAGTTGAAGGAGACGCCGCTTTTGCCGGCAGTCTGGAACTCTTCCTTCAGGGCGCAGCACTGCTCAAGGGTGGCCTGCGGGGAGGGAAAGCGGATGAAGAGCCAGCGCACGGCCGCGGGCCTGCCCCTGGGGGCTGCTTCCTCCAGGGCTGTGTGCAGGCTTTCCCAGTACTTGGATCGGAAAAGGCCCTTTTTGGCCTCTTCCAGAGAAATATTTGGGAAATAGGTGGCAATGGTGCCGGTCTGTGTGCTGCAGGGCGCAAGAGTGGCGGGTTTGAGCAGGCGCTTGACCTGGACAAGCCAGACAAGAAGGCGGATGAGCGCACGCAGCGGGGCAGGGCAGGCATTGTAGAGGCGCCGGATTGGGGAGAGGGACTTCGGACTTGCCTCGTCAGCGCTTTGGAACTGCCAGTTGTGCTCCCTGCACAGCCTGCGCAGGACCTGCACGCAGACAGGATCAAGGCCGTGCACCTCAAGGGAGGTGGTCTGCAGGCGCACAAGCAGGCGTTCAAGGGTCCGCAGGCGGTAGACGGTGTAGAGGGCAGGAGAGACCTTGGGGTGGCGTTCGTAGAGGATGGAGCACCACCACATGGACAGGGGGGAGCCGGCACGAAGAATATCTGCCACCGTCTGGCCGTCGACACTGGCCAGACCTGTTTCATAGGCCCAGGCCGCATGTTCCCTGCGCAGGTCGGACAGTTCCTCTGTCATGATTCTGCGCAGGGAAAGATCGCCTGCGTCCACATCCCAGGCGTCAAAGAAGATCCGTGTCGTCCCCGGAGCAGCAGGCTGGGCAGGCTTCTTGGGGCCTGCGAAAAGAAGACAGTGCATAATCGTCCCTCTTTTGGGAAAACAGGGAGCACAAGGCTCTGCAGCGCCTCTGAACAAGAAGACTGGGCACGGATCCCGCGCCTTTGGGATCAGGCAAGGGAGAGGGCGGCAATCTTCTGGGGGTAGGGCGGAGTGAGCAGTCCCTGATCGGTAATGATGCCGGAAATGTATTCCGCAGGAGTGACATCAAAGGCAAAATTGTAGGCAGGAACGCCCTCGGGTGCAATGCGCTGGGAGCCGATGCAGCTGACTTCCTCGCAGGCGCGTTCTTCTATGGGAATGAGGGAGCCGTCGGCCAGGGTCGGATCGATGGTGGAGACCGGGGCTGCCACATAGAAGGGAATATGGAAATGGTGGGCCAGCAGAGCCACTCCGAAGGTACCTATCTTGTTGGCCGTGTCGCCGTTGGCGGCAATGCGGTCCGCGCCCACAACAACGAGCTGGACGCGGCCCTGGCTCATGAGGCAGGCGCAGCTGTTGTCGCAGGCAAGGGTCACCGGAATGCCGTCCCTGTGCAGTTCCCAGGCCGTAAGCCTGGCACCCTGCAGCAGGGGACGGGTCTCGTCGGCAATGACGGTGATGCCGGGCAGGGCCTCATGGGCTGCCCGGATGACGCCAAGGGCCGTGCCGTAGCCAGCCGTGGCCAGGGCTCCGGCATTGCAGTGGGTGAGAATGCAGTCTCCGGCCTTGATCAGGGGCAGGGCAGCCTGACCTATGGCCCTGCAGGAGGCAATGTCCTGAGCCTGCAGTTCCAGGGCCCTTGCCGTGAACACGTCAAAGAGTCTGTCCGGGGTGAGTCCGGGCTTGGCCGCTTCCTCCTGCCAGAGGTGCCGCATGCGCCTGACGGCCCAGGAAAGGTTGACGGCAGTGGGGCGGCTGGCGGCAATGGTATCCAGGGCCTTGTCCAGGGCGTCCTGCCAGCCGGGCTGGCTTGCCACTTCGCGGACAGCCAGGGCGCAGCCAAAGGCGGCCGTGACCCCTATGGCCGGTGCTCCGCGCACAACCATGGTCTGAATGGCCGTGCAGATATCGCTGGTGGTACGGCAGAGAAAGCGGCATTCCTGCACAGGAAGCAGGCGCTGGTCCAGAAGGTCGAGAGCAGGCAGTTCCGGCCTGAAAACAATGTGGTCTTGCATGATGTGCTGCACGCCCCGGGATCCTCGGGGCGTCCTCCTTGGGGAATGTTGTGGTGAACCTGCCGTGTCCCTGAGGGGCAGCGTCCTGCAAGAAGGGGGAGAGGAGGACGCTGTACACCAGGAAGGCTGCAGATGGAACGGGAAAGATGTCGACAAATCGGGGACTGCGGAAAGTGTATCCGAAAAAGGCGCATGGGTGCCCGGCCTGCAGGCAGGGA
>DXHV01000058.1 GCA_019113165.1 Candidatus Desulfovibrio intestinipullorum | reverse complement strand
AATTTAGCTATTATTGACCGCTTCGAGCGGCTCCCATGGCCGCTTTGAGCGGCTCATAATCCCCCCAGGCCGCTTTGAGCGGCCTCCTAAATCCTGACAAACCACCGGCTCTGCCGGTGGTTACTGATTTTTGTCAAGCAGCAGGAAAACTCTCCTTCATGGTTCAAGGTATGCATGTTGACATCTTGACCATGAAGGGGGTTGTGCATAAAAAAAGATATTCCCTGTTGAGAATATCTTGAAAATTGTCCTTTCTGATACTTCAGGAAGAGACGAAAATATGGTGCCGCAGGCCAGACTCGAACTGGCACAGCCAGGGGCCGGGAGATTTTAAGTCTCCTGTGTCTACCGGTTCCACCACTGCGGCATGAAAATTTCTATAGCACTCTTGAAAGGGATGTGCAAAAGGACGCGTCCGGCGCGCGTACGGACTGCCTTCCTTGTGCGGCCTGTTGCGGGAACAGGATGATCCCTTGAAAACTCCCTGAGTGCATGGGACTTGGAGTATGAAGACGCAATTACTCGATACGCTCGTTCTGGCCTTCTGCCGTCTCGGCATTGCCGGCCTGTCCAGATGGGCTCCCGGGACCTGTGGCACCTTTCTGGCGCTCCTCGTGGCGCCCTGGCTTTTTCAGCCTCTGGCTTTCAGGACACGATGCTGTCTTCTGCTTGCCATCTTCCTTGTGGGCGCCCTTGCTGCTACCAGGGCCGAACGGCTGCTCGGCTGCAAGGATCCGTCCTGCGTGGTCATTGACGAGCTTGCGGGCTCCTGGATAGCCATCTTGCCCTTTGCCGGCGGAAGCTGGCCTCTGCTGGCTGCGGCCTTCGTGATCTTCAGGATCTTCGACATTGCCAAGCCCTGGCCCATCCATGCGTCCGAAGACTGGCTGCCTGAAGGTTTCGGCGTCATGATTGACGACGTGCTGGGCGGAGCCATGACCATGGTTGTCCTGCTGCTGCTGCGCGCCCTGGGACTGTTCTCCGTGCCGCTGATCATCTAGCCACATTATCTGTTCTGGGCAGACATTCTGGCAGGATCTGCCCCTTGTCATCCGTTTTCCCTGTTCTGCAGCATGCGGGACAGGGACACGGGACTCCGCAGAAAGACAGGAAGGGCCTTGAGATGAGACAGGATTTCTACTTCATGCGGTAGGTAATACGTCCCCTGGTCAGATCGTAGGGAGAGAGCTCCACCTTGACGCGGTCGCCCGGCAGAATGCGAATGTAGAACTTGCGCATCTTTCCGGAAATGTGAGCGAGAACCTTGTGCTTGTTGGCCAGCTCCACCACAAACATGGCATTGGGCAGAGCTTCTTCAACAACGCCGTCAACTTCAATGGAGTCTTCCTTGGACATATACCCTCCGTGCAAAAAAAAGGAATGCGCACTGTAAAAGACAATGGCAGGGGTGCGCAGGTTAGTTCGCGACTTTTGCTATAAAAAAGGGCCTTTGTCAATCCGCAAATGCGGATTCTGGCCGTGTTCAGGGCTTTTGCACGCCCATCTGCTTTCCGGACGGGGCCCTGGCAAACGGGATCACGGATTGCTCAGCCCCTGTGCTCGCAGAAGAAGAGCCAGCAGCCTATGGCTATGAGCGGAAGACTCAGGAGCTGGCCCATGGTCAGCCACTGCATGGCCAGGTAGCCCAGCTGCACATCCGGCATGCGCACAAATTCCACACAGAAGCGCGAGATGCCGTAGCCCATGGCAAAGAGACCGGCAATCTGTCCCCTGCGCCTCGGTCTGGCAGAGAACCACATGAGCAGGACAAAGAGCACGACGCCTTCCAGAAAGGCCTCGTAGAGCTGGGACGGATGGCGCGGATAGGGTCCGGCATGGGGAAAGATGACGCCCCAGGGGGCCGTGGTGACCTTGCCCCAGAGCTCGCCGTTGATGAAATTGCCGATGCGGCCGAAAAAGAGTCCCGGAGGAATGAGCGGCGTGATGAAGTCGGCAATGTCGATGAAGCGCTTCTTTCTGGTCCGGCCGAAATAGAGGAAGGACAGGGACAGGCCGATGGCAGCGCCGTGGAAGGACATGCCGCCGTTCCAGAAACGCAGGATTTCCGAAGGATCAGCCAGATAGACGGGCAGATCGTAGAAGATGATGTAGCCCAGTCTGCCGCCCAGCACGCAGCCCAGCATGGAGAGGGTCACAAGATCATCCACATCCCTTGGCTCCCAGCCGAAGCGGGCGGCCCTCTGTCTGCCCAGGAACCAGCCGAGCAGGAAGCCCACCACGTACATGAGACCGTACCAGCGGACCGAAAGGCTGCCGATTGTAAAGGCGACCGGATCAAATGAGGCTGTCAGCATAATGGTTGTGCACCTCCCCGGACCGGAGAACAGGAGCCCGTTTGGGTCTGCATCAGGTTCTGATGGGGCTGGAGGTGCTCTTCCTCCCGAAATGAGTTCGTGTCTGCAGGACGTGCTTCAGCAGAATGCCTCCTGCAGCGCGAAGCCCTTGTATGCTCTTCTCCCTGCAGGTGCAACGTGTCTCAGTGCAGGCCCAGAAGCCACTGGCCGAAGGTTTGCGGCGCAGGCGGAGTGGGGCTCTTCCAGCCGCTGTCCTTGCGGGCGTCGGAGAAGACGATGCGCTCAAGCAGCACCGTGTTGTCCCGATCCAGGACTACCATGAGCCGGAAGGGAATGTTGGCCCTTGGTCTTGAGCCCAGAAGCTTGCGCCCAAGGGTCAGGCCGGATCCGAAGCGCAGGTCATAGACAAGGAGAAACTTGAGTTCGCGGGCCACGTGATCGGCAATGGGGTGCATGACATGACCTGTGCCGGCTGAGGACTGTCTGGCCGTGTCCTGCCCCTGGGTGTCCATGGGCAGAAAGGACAGGGCTGTCAGGGCCGCCTTCCTGTGGTGTTCGGAGAGAGGGCGCACTACGGGCATGAGCATGAGATCAAAGAAGTCCCGGCAGATGGCCGACTGGGCCGAGAGATTCAGGATTTCCTCCCTGCTCAGGGGCGTGTGGGCACAGGCCGGTCCTCGCGGGCTGCCAAGGCCGCTGATACTCTGTTCCTGTTCTACATTGTGTCCGTCCTGTTCTTCCACGTAGAGGGCCCGCCAGTAGAGGGGCGTGAAGAAGTCCGGCAGCAGGACAAGTTCATGGATGGTCCTGCCCTGGGCGCGCAGGTTGCCGGCAAGAGAGTGCCCGGCCCAGCTGCTGAGTGCCAGGCAGAGGCCTGGATAGAGGACCATCCAGACAAGGCCCGCGCAGGCAATCTTTCTGCAGCCGATCCTTTTGAATGCGCAGATGCAGAAGAGGACGAGCAGGGGCAGGGTCAGGAAGACATCGACGATGAAGACCGCGTTGAGCCGCACCCTGAAGTCGGAAAAGGGCAGGAAGATCATGGTGCCATAGGTGGTAATGCAGTCCAGGGCTATGTGCACCAGAAGACAGACAAGGCTGAGCAGCCAGAGCGTGCGCAGGGAAAAGGCCTGCGGTGTCGAGGCCCTGCGCAGAGGGTAGGCCAGGAGGGCCAGCAGCAGGGCGAGCAGCGGAGCAACGAAGATGGAGTGGGAGATGCCTCTGTGCAGGTTCAGAAAGAGGGCGGGCGTTGTGCAGAAGAGAATGTCCAGATCCGGCACACAGGCAGCGAGGGCAAAGAAGAGGATGCCAAAGCGCACCTTCGGTCTTTGCGGGAGCGCATAGGCGATGAGTGCGCCGGAGATGGCATGGGTGACTATATCCATGTGGTGCTCCGCGGGAACACATGTCGGGATGTGATGTTCGGGAGAACGGCTGCAAGCAGGGCAGGGATACGAGAGGACTCCTGTGCTACTGCCTGAAGGGGGAACGCTGCCTGGGCACTTCCCTGTAGGAGGGATGTTCCGGACTGACGCCCTGCAGACCGCGCATGAACTGCTGCTTGCGCCATTCCTGGACGGATTCCATGACGGCAGGCCTGTTCATGTAGTAAAAATAGTAGTCCTTGCGGCTGGCAACGCCGGGAATGGGATAGCGGGCATCGGCAAGGGGATCCGGGCCGCCCTTGCCGTAGTATTCGGCATCCACCCTGGCAGAGTCGGTGCTGATGTCTCTCGGCGCACAGGCAGCAAGAAGACACAGGCCAAGGACAAGGGCAAGCAGGGAGCAAAACCTTGAGCCGGATGGCAGGATTGCATGTTTCATGAACACCTCCTGCGGACAGGACCGCAGCGAGCGATGTGCGGGCACGAAAAAGCAGGACAGTGTACGGGAATCGTACACTGTCCCTCGTACAGAGCGTAAGTATACAATGAGCACAAAGTCAGGGCAAGAGGAGGAAAGCTTTGCAATGGCAATGGCTTACAGAAAGGGCGGCCTGGTTTGCCAACTTTGGAAAAATGGCAAAAAAATGGTCTGAAAAAACAGCTATTGCAAGGACTTGTTCTTGATAATGGCGTCAGTTTGACATGTGTTTTGTCGTGGAGTACATGGGAAAAATCGATCAGTATTTTCAGCACAGGGCATTCCCTGTCTTTTCGGGAGAACATGCCATATTCTCCCTTCTTTCTGCTTTTGACAGGGAATGGCGTCGTGGGGAAACGACCTTGCCTGGCCGCTTCTTTTTTGGAGATGCGTGGCCGGGAAGCCGGTTTTTGCGAACCAAGGAGGCGTCATGGCATATCGCACGAACGATTCTCGCAAGAATGCTTTCCTTTCTTTGATATGCATACTGTGTCTTGCCTGTTCCTTTCTGATGTACAGTGATGAGAGTTTTGCCAGAGACAGGACGGAAACGGGCAAGAGCGCACAGACAGGTAAAAAGGCTCCCACCAGCAGGGAAATCTGGCTGGAACGGGCCAGAAACAACGCAGATTTTGTCCGGGGCAAGGCCTCCTGGTATGGCAGCGACTTCCATGCCGGAAAGACGGCAAGCGGCCTGCCCTATGACATGTATACCTTTACGGCAGCACATAGGACCCTGCCCTTCGGCACCATTGTTCGCGTGACGGATCAGTACAATGGCAAGAGCGTGATGGTCTGCGTCACGGATCGCGGTCCCTTCAAGAAGGGCCGCATTATTGACATGTCCTATGCCGCGGCAGGCCGTATCGGCCTCAATACCAAGGGCGTCTCCACCGTGGATCTGGAAGTGGTGAGCGATTCAAAAGGACGGCCTCTCAATGCCTCGCAGGCCTTCTACGTGGAACACGATTCCGTCACGGGCCCCGAGCGCTACGGGCCCTACGAGACCTTTGCCGATGCGGCTGTCATTCAGGAAGCCCTGCTCTCGGCCCATCCAGAAGCCAATGTCGTTCTGGACGCCCGTCAGCCGTAATCAGGGGCTTTACCAGATGCGCCGGAATACCCCATCCGTAAGGGAGGGGATGAAAGGCGCCATTGCCCTTTGACACTCTCCAGATTTCCGGGCATCTCTGCAAAATCGCCAGTGATGTCAGCAAGAGTCTGTCGGAAGACAGCGAGCAGACAGAAACAGGCCGGAGAAATCAGACAGGAAAAGAGCAGCACATCCCGAAAACTACTTGGGATGTGCTGCTCTTTTCGTATGAATCAGGCAAAAAATGCGCTTTTACATGGTGGCAATGAGTTCGGCGACCACGTCGCCCATCTTCTCGCAGCCGACCAGGGTCTTGCCTTCTTCCATGATGTCGCCTGTGCGGTACTCTGCCAGAGCCCTGCTTACGGCCTTTTCGATGAGGTCCGCTTCGGTGGGCATGTCCAGGCCCAGGCGCAGCAGCATGGCAGCCGAAAGGATGGTGGCCAGGGGGTTGGCCTTGTCCTGACCGGCAATGTCCGGCGCCGAGCCGTGGATGGGCTCGAAGAGGGCCGGGGCGCTCTGTCCCATGGAGGCCGAGGGCAGCATGCCCAGGGAGCCGGTGATGGCCGCGGCTTCGTCGGAGAGAATGTCGCCAAAGATGTTGCCCGTGAGCAGCACGTCAAACTGCGAGGGATCGCGCACAAGCTGCATGGCCGCATTGTCCACGTACATGTGCGAGAGTTCCACTTCGGGGTAGTCCTTGTGCACGGTGGTGACGATTTCCCGCCACAGGCGCGAGGTTTCGAGCACATTGCTCTTGTCGATGGAGCAGACCCTCTTCTTGCGCTTCATGGCCGTTTCAAAGGCCACGATGGCAATGCGGCGGATCTCTTCTTCGGAATAGAGCATGGTGTTGAAGCCTGTCCTCTGGCCGTCGCGCACTTCAATACCCCTGGGCTGGCCAAAGTAGATGTCGCCGGTCAGTTCGCGGACCACGATGAGATCCAGGCCCTTCTGGGCCGTGGCAGGCTTGAGCAGGCAGGCGCCGGCAAGTTCGGGCAGGAGCAGGGCCGGACGCAGGTTGGCAAAGAGCCCGAGTTCCTTGCGGATGCCCAGGATGCCCTTTTCGGGACGCTTGTCAGGGGAAAGAGCGTCCCACTTGGGGCCGCCCACGGCGCCCAGGAAGACGGCATCGCTGGCCTTGCAGGCATCAACGGTTTCCCTGGGCAGGGGGGTGCCGGTGGCGTCATAGGCGGCGCCGCCGATGAGGGCTTCGGTAAAGACAAGCTCGGTTCCGGTACGCCTGGCAACGGCTTCCAGAGCCTTGCGGCCCTGGGCTATGATTTCAGTGCCTATGCCGTCGCCGGGAAGAAGGCAGATGGTTTTGCTCATGCAGACTTTCGCCGCTTCCTGTGCGGAACAAAGAGACGATCTGACGCATCTGATGCTTGATGGAGCAGACGCACAGGTCTTTTTCTTTTTGTGCACGCAGAAAGACAGCGCTCCCGTTAAGGTTGAATGGTGTGAGGGATGGGACTTGAGAGAAGAAGGCCTGTGCCCTGAGAGACACAGGCCTGCCGGCCCTTCTTTCTGTCTTGTGCAGCAGCGGGCCGTCAAAGAGAAAAAAGGATGCAGGTTGCCCTGTGTTCTACTTGCCCAGGCGGGCCTTCACGTAATTGACCAGACCGCCCTTGGAGACAATTTCGGCCATGGAGGCGGGGATGGGCGGGCAGGTGAAGGTCTTGCCCGTGGTCACATCCGTGAGGACACCGGTTTCGGTATTGATCTCGAGGGTGTCGCCGTCTGCAATCTCGTTGATTTCGTCGCCGATTTCAAAGAGCAGCAGGCCGGTATTGAAGGCATTGCGGTAGAAGATGCGGGCAAAGGAATGGCCGACGACCACCGGAATGCCGGCGCCGAGAATGGCAATGGGGGCGTGTTCGCGGGAGGAACCGCAGCCGAAGTTGCGGCCGGCCACCAGGATGTCGCCCTGCTGCACCTGCTTGACCCATTCGGGATCCAGGCCGGACATGCATTTTTCACCCAGGATTTTGGGATCGCCCGTGACAAGAAAGCGGGCCGGAATGATGGCGTCAGTATCAATATGATCGCCGACCTTGCGGACAGTACCTTTGAAGAGCATGTGCAGACCTCCTAGAGGGCATCGGGCCCGATGATGTGACCGGCCACGGCGCTGGCAGCAGCTGTCAGCGGACTTGCCAGATAGACTTCGCTTTCCAGGCTGCCCATGCGGCCGCGGAAGTTGCGGTTGGTGGTGGAGATGCAGCGTTCTCCGTCGCCCAGGATGCCTGTGTGGCCGCCAAGGCAGGGGCCGCAGGTGCAGGGGCCGATGATGCAGCCGGCATCGGCAAAGATTTCCATGAGGCCTTCGGAAAGGCATTTGCGCCAGACGGCAGGGGTGGAGGGCAGGATGATGCAGCGCACATCCTTGTGGACCTTGCGGCCGCGCAGGATGCTGGCCGCGTCCTGCATGTCGGAGAAGCGGCCGTTGGTGCAGGAGCCGATGACCACCTGCTGTATGGTCACATCGCCCACTTCGGACACGTTCCTGACATTGCTCGGGATGTGCGGACAGGCCACCACGGGTTCCTGACCGGTCACGTCAATGGTCACCACCTGCTCGTATTCGCAGCCGGGGTCGGCGGCCAGGGGTGTGTTCACATCAGGACGGTTGTGGGCGTGGCAGTAGGCAATGGTCTTTTCGTCACAGGCGAAGAGACCGGCCTTGCCGCCGGCTTCAATGGCCATGTTGGCCATGGTGAGCCGGCCTTCCACGGGCAGGGCGTCAATGACCGGACCGCCGAATTCCAGGGCCTTGTACAGGGCTCCGTCCACGCCGATTTTGCCGATGAGCAGGAGGATGAGGTCCTTGGCACGCAGGTTCTTGTCCGGGGTGCCGGTGAAGTTGACCCTGATGGTGCCAGGCACCTTGAACCAGTTTTCGCCAAGAGCCATGCCGGCGGCAATGTCCGTGGAGCCCATGCCCGTGGCAAAGGCGCAGATGCCGCCGTAGGTGCAGGTGTGGGAGTCGGCGCCAATGACCAGATCGCCGGGAGCGACAATACCCTGTTCGGGCAGAAGGGTGTGTTCCACACCGGCCGATCCGCCCTCGTAGTAATGGGTGATGTTCTGTTCTTTGGCAAACTTGCGGCTGACCAGCACCTGATTGGCCGAGGCAATGTCCTTCTGGGGGGTGAAATGGTCCATGACCAGGGCAATCTTGTCCTTGTCAAAGACCTTTTCGGCACCCATGGCCCTGAAGGCATTGATGGCAAGGGGACCGGTGATATCGTTGGCAAGGACCATGTCCAGACGGCAGTTGACGATTTGTCCGTCCCTGACAATGGCATCGTCCGTGTGCTTTTGCAGAATTTTTTGAGCAAGAGTCTGAGCCATGAGAATCTCCAATGGCAAATGCAGAAAGAAAAAAGCGCTGCCGCTTTCGCAAGGGACGCTCTGTCCTCAAGGTCAGAACGGGCTCCCCTGCGAAAACGGTCAGGGCATGCGAGATGAAGTGGGATCAGGGCGAATGCAGCGGGTCCCGGGACCTGATGGCCCTAGTTTTCGCCGTAGCCGTCCTGGCTGTGCACCCTGCGGCCCGAGCGTTCGATTTCCTCAAGATGGTTGAGGGCATTGACATAGGCCTTGGCAGAGGCCGTGATGACGTCGGGATGGGCGCCCCTGCCCACGGCGGAGAAGCCGTTTTCCGAGATGCGCACGGTCACTTCGCCCAGGGCATCGGTGCCGCCGGTAATGGCATTGATGGAGTAGTTGTCCAGATCGGGATGACGGCCCACCATGTCGGCAATGACATTGAAGACGGCGTCCACGGGACCGACACCAAAGCCTGCATGGCTGCGTTCCTCTCCCTTCACATCCATGATGACGGCAGCCGTGGGCGGAATGCCGCCGGAATCGGAGCTCTGCACGGAGACATGGCGCAGACGGTAGACGTCGGGCTGGCGGTAGATCTTTTCCTGGACCATGGCCATGAGGTCTTCGTCGTAAATGGTCTTCTTGCGGTCGGCCAGTTCCTTCACGGCCTCGAAGACGGTCTGCAGCTGCTCGTCCGAGAGCTTGTAGCCCAGGGCTTCGAACTTCACGCGGATGGCATTGCGGCCGGAGTGCTTGCCAATGACCAGGTTGGTTTCCGTGCGGCCCACGGAGGCAGGCGTCATGATCTCGTAGGTCTGACGGTTCTTGATCATGCCGTCCTGATGGATGCCGGACTCATGGGCAAAGGCATTGGCGCCGATGATGGCCTTGTTGTTGGGAATGGGCTTGCCGATGATCATGGAGAGCAGGCGGCAGCTCGGGTAAATCTGCTCGGTGTCGATGTTGGTCTCGAGGCCGAAGTAGTCCTTGCGCACCACCACGTTCATGGCCACTTCCTCAATGGCGGCATTGCCGGCGCGTTCGCCGATGCCGCACAGGGCGCCTTCGATCTGGCGCACCCCTACCTTCAGGGCAGCCAGGGAGTTGGCCACGCCAAGGCCCAGGTCGTCATGGCAGTGCACGGAGAAGATGGCCTTCTCGGCACCGGGGGTGTTCCTGATGACGTAGTCGATGAGTTCGGCGTATTCGGCGGGTTCGGCATAGCCCACGGTGTCGGGCAGGTTGATGGTCGTGGCACCGGCGGCAATGGCCGTGCCGCAGGCACGGCAGAGGAAGTCCTTGTCGGATCTCGAGGCGTCCTCGCAGGAGAATTCCACATTGGGGGTCAGGCTCACAGCGTAGGCTACGCAGTCGGCGATCATTTCAATGACCTGCTCGGGCGTTTTGCGCAGTTTGTAGGTCATGTGCAGATCGCTTGTGGACAGGAAGGTATGGATGCGGGGATTGGCGGCATCCTTGATGGCTTCCCAGCAGCGGGCAATGTCGCTGTGCATGCAGCGGGCAAGACCGCAAATCTGGATTTTCGGGCCGGCCTGCCTGGCTATGGCCTGAACGGATTCGAAGTCGCCCTGGCTGGAAGCCGGAAAGCCCGCTTCCAGAACGTCCACACCGAGTATTTCCAGCTGATGAGCCATACGCAGCTTTTCCTGGAAATTCATGGTGCAGCCGGGCGACTGCTCGCCGTCACGCAGGGTTGTATCAAAGATGATGAGACGATCGCTGGACATAAAAAAAGACTCCTCTGACCTGAAAATACTCAATGTGTGCAAAATTACGGCCGCGCTGCGGCTTCAGGGCAGAGAGGTCTTTTAGGGCCGCATACACGCGGCACGCCGCTTCCACACACTATTCGTCGGCAGACGAAGTGTGTAGTAGCTGCCTTGTATGCTTGGGGAGAAGGATATAGGTGTAGATCAGGCCCGATGCAATGTAGATGGCACAATACAGGAAGCCAACCAGCTTGGGCTGACTGCACAAGAGGGAAAGAAGAACGATGAAGCTCACGAGCACGCGGTAGGGGTGTGCACGGAAGATGTCGTACTCCTTGAAGGAAAAGTAGCGCACGTTGCTGACCATGAGCAAGGCCACACAGGCGGTGAACACGGCCGTCAGGACAAGGGTCAGCGTTGGCAGGCCCTCGGTGAAGGTCCTGGCAAAGTAGGTGTAGCAGACCAGGGTGCAAGAGGCCGCAGGAATGGGCAGGCCCACAAAGAAACGCTTGCTGCCCACATGGGCATTGACGTTGAAGCGCGCCAGGCGCAGGGCTCCGCAGGCCGCATACAAAAAGGCTATGGCCACGCCGAAGCGCCCGAGGGCGGAGAGCTGCCACTGCCACACCAGCACGGCCGGAGCCAGGCCGAAGGCCACGAGGTCGGCCAGGGAATCGAACTGCACGCCGAATTCGCTGGCAGAATGGGTGAGCCTGGCCACCTTGCCGTCAAGGCCGTCCATGAGGGCCGACACGAGAAGGGCAAGGCAGGCATCGGAGAACCGCCCCTGCACGGACCAGATGATGGACAGAAAGCCGAAGAACATGCTCGTGCAGGTGATCATGTTGGGCACAAGATACACCGCACGCCTGTCTCTGAGACTGGGCAGTTTCGCATTGAAGCGCAATCTGTGCGTCTCCCTGCGGGCGCCTTCTTCAGGTGCGCCAGCGGCCGTGTTCGTCGCGCCCGTCTCTGCGGGTCTGTCCGAACTCTCCGGCTTCTGGCCCTGCGGGCTTGTCTGTTCGCTTTGCTGGGTCACGTTGGGCGTACTCCTGCTGTACTCAAAGGGGGGACATCTGCCCCCCTGAACTGTCTGGACGTGCCTCTTCCCTGAAAAGGGATGAGCTGTCAGAACGTCTTGATCTTATTCTGTCAAGCGTCGTGCGATGACCGTCTGTCCGCCAAGGACTTCCTGGCCGCAGGACACGGTCGGAATATAGCCGTCAGGCACGTAAAGGTCAACACGACTGCCAAAGCGGATCATGCCGAAGCGCTCGCCGCGGGCCAGGGTGTCGCCCTTTTCCACGCGGCAGACAATGCGGCGGGCAATGAGACCGGCAATCTGCACAAAGGTCCAGGTCTGGCCCTGCTCATCAGTGAGCTGATAGGCACAGCGCTCGTTGTCCTTGGAGGCCTTGTCCAGGGAGGCATTGAAGAACTTGCCGGGGTAGTACTTGATGTCCGTGATGGTGCCCTGCACGGGCACGCGGTTCACGTGCACATTGAAGACGTTCATGAAGATGCAGATGCACAGGCGATTTTCTCCGCTGATGGGGTCCTCGCGGCGCTCGAGCTTGACGACGCGGCCGTCGGCAGGGCTTACGGCGATCTTCTCCTCATCGGGAACAACGCGTTCGGGATCGCGGAAGAAGTTGAGGGCAAACCAGCACAGGACAAAGAAGAGGACTGCCAGTACGGGGCAGTCCAGCATGGCAAAGACCAGGGCGCCCAGGGCAGAGAAGAAAATGGCCGGATATCCTTCCGGAGTCAGCGCGCAATACGGGGGTTTCATCGCAAAATACCGGCGCCTGCCCCCATTCGTGCAGAGGGGAGGGCGCCGTCCTCCTGTTCTATATGGTTGTGTGGAGCTCCCCTCGAAGGGAGCTCCGTGCGCAGGGGGCCTGCACGGAAAAAGCTCCGGGGCTTCTTCCGTCAGGACCAGAAAGGGCAGGCTCCCCCGGGAGCGTTTTTCGGAGACAGTTCTCGGGAAACTGTCCCGGGGGAAGGTCTGCGGGATTTGTTGCAGGGAGCTACCAGGCCAGGGTCTTCTTGAAGGCCTGGGCGAGTTCGTCCACGTTTTCCCTGATGAGGACGCTGGATCCGCTGGTCACGGTCATGGTGCCATCCTTGCTCACCGTGCCGATGCGACGGCAGATCTGCCACTGGCCCAGCACATCGAGAATGGGGGCAAGCTCGGGCTTGACGGTAATGAGAATGCGGCTGGCCGACTCGGAGTAGAGCAGCTCGGTGGCCGTCATGGCCTGACCGCATACGGGCACCTTGTCCAGATCCACGGTGCAGCCTGCGCGGCCGCCAATGCACATTTCCGCCAGGGCCACGGCAAGGCCGCCGTCGGAGCAGTCATGGCAGGCGGTAATGCCGCGCTGCCCCATGAGGCCGTGGATGGCCCGGTATCTGGGCAGGGCCGTGGCCGCATCGACCGTGGGCACCGTGCCGCCGGTGAGGTTCAGGGCTGCGCAGGCCTCGCTGCCGCCGAGTTCGCGGCGGGTGGCGCCAAGCAGGTAGATGGCGTCTCCGGGCGTCTTGAAGTCCGAGGTCTGGGTGGCAATGACATTGTTGATGATGCCGATGACAGAGAAGAGTACCGTGGGCGGAATGGAGATCTTGATGCCCGCGTTCATGTAGTCGTTCTTCATGCTGTCCTTGCCGGAAATGCAGGGCACGCCATAGGCCAGGGAGAAGTGACTGAGCGCCTTGCAGGCACGCACGAGCTGGGCCATCTTGTACTGGCCGTCCGGAGTGCGTTCGCTTTCCACGGGATCGCACCAGCAGAAGTTGTCCACGCCGGCCATGAAGTCGGGATTGCCGCCCACGCACACGGCGTTGCGGATGGCCTCGTCCATGGCATTGGCCATCATCCAGTAGGTGTCGTAATCGCTGTAGCGGGGGCAGATGCCGTGGGAGATGACCAGACCCTCGTCGCTTTCCAGCACGGGGCGCAGGACGCCGGCATCGGCCGGGCCGTCGCGCCTGATGCCGCACAGGGGCTTGATGACGCTGCCGCCCTTGACCTCATGGTCGTACTGGCGGATGACGTATTCCTTGGAGCAGATGTTGAGGCGGCCAAGCATGGTCTTGAGGAAGGAGCCCTGATCCACGGAGCTGTCCTCAAGGGTGACGTCGCTGTGTTCGGGACGCTTCCAGCAGGCCTTGAGGGAGAGCTGGGGCACGCCGTCGTGCATGAACTCCATGTCGATGGAGCCCACAATCCTGTCGCCATAGCGCACTTCGAAGTAGCCGGAATCGGTGAAGTGGCCGAGCACCGTGGCTTCCACGTCCATGTCCCTGGCCATGGCGCAGAATTCCTGCACGTGCTCTTCGGGTACGGCCAGGGTCATGCGCTCCTGGGCTTCGGAAACAAGGATTTCCCAAGGACGCAGGCCGTCGTACTTGAGGGGGGCCAGGGAGATGTCCAGCACGCAGCCGCCGGTGTCTTCGGCCATTTCGCCCACGGAGGAGGACAGGCCGCCGGCGCCGTTGTCGGTGATGGCATTGTACAGACCGAGATCGCGGGCGCGCATGATGAAGTCGTACATCTTGCGCTGGGTGATGGGGTCGCCAATCTGCACGGCCGTGGCCGGAGAGTTCTCGTTGAGTTCCTCGGAGGAGAAGGTGGCGCCGTGGATGCCGTCCTTGCCGATGCGGCCGCCGACCATGACAATGCAGTCCCTGTTCCGGGCCTTCTTGTACCAGCCGGGACGGCCGTCCTTGAGGCGGGTGGGCAGCATGCCCACGGTGCCGCAGTAGACCAGGGGCTTGCCCAGATAGCGCTCGTCAAAGACAATGGATCCGTTGACCGTGGGTATGCCGGACTTGTTGCCGCCGTGTTCCACACCGCAGCGCACGCCTTCAAAGACGCGCCGCGGATGCAGCAGGCGGGGCGGCAGCTCCTTGTCATAGAAGGGCGAGGCAAAGCAGAAGACGTCCGTGTTGCAGAGCAGGTTGGCGCCCATGCCTGTGCCCATGGGGTCGCGGTTCACGCCGACAATGCCCGTGAGAGCGCCGCCGTACGGATCCAGGGCAGAGGGGCTGTTGTGGGTCTCCACCTTGATGCAGGCATCCCAGTTCTCGTTGAAGGCGATGACGCCGGCATTGTCGCTGAACACGGAGCGGCAGAAGTCCTCGTCTCCGAGCTCCTCGCGGATGCGGGCCGTGGTGTCGCGGATGCAGGTCTTGTACAGATTGTTGATGTGTTCCTTTCTGCCGGTCTCGGTATTGGTGTAGTCGACCCTGGAGGCAAAAATCTTGTGCTTGCAGTGCTCGGACCAGGTCTGGGCCATGACTTCCATTTCCAGATCCGTGGGATTGGCGGGCAGATTCAGGGCAGCACGCCTGGCGGCCTCTTCGGGACCGGCAAAGTGATCGCGGATGGCCTTCATTTCCGTGAGGTTCAGAGCCCAGGTATTGGCCCTGCTCATGTCCATGAGGCTGGCATCGTCCATGCTGGAGAGCGGAATGGTGGTGACGGTGCTGTTGGACTCGCCGGTGACCTTGGCCGCCTGGGGCGCAAAGCCGGGTTCCTGGGCCCATTCTTCGGCACTCTTGATGCGGTAGCGCTGGATGAGGCTGTTGCAGAGCAGATCTTCGGTCAGGCCCCGGACCTCTTCGAGGGTGAGGGGACGGGAGTCTGTCACGAACTGGTACTGCACGGCCGTGTAGACATGGATTTCCTCGCGGTCGCGTTCCAGCACGATGGCCGCCGTGTCGCGGGCAGTACGGGCTTCGTTGTCCGTGACACCGGGACGGAAGCCTACTTCCACAAACCAGGAAGGAGCAGGCGTGCGCACGGGCAGGGGCGTGATGGAGGCAGTCTGCAGGATGGGATCGTGCCAGATGGCCTCATCCACGAGACGACGCACTTCATCGGCACTCAGGCCATCGACCGTAAAAATCTTCAGCTGCCAGACGGCGTCTACCTGAATGCCCAGGGAACTGAGCAGTGCCCTGGCCGTGCTGCGGCCTTGTATGTCGTCGAGATCCTGCCTGGGGCCGATTTCAATGCGGTAAAGCATGGGGTGAACTCCTGTTCAACAAAAAAACTTGCTTGGAGCAAAAGCCAAGCCTGGCGCTCCCTGTTCCTTGTGGAACGCCCCGGGTATCGGACTGCTGCCAGACGGACAAATGGTGAGGAGTGTCCTTGGTGCAGCCTTCATGCGGGACGGACGCTTGCGGCAGGAGCGCTCCTGACACTGGCAAGTATCAAGGGCATCCGTGGGGCTTGTGCGTCCCTGGCAAAGGGGGACGGGCATGGGCCCTGAAAAAATGGCGCCCTGCCGGCAAGAGGACAGCAAGGGCAGAGGCCGGCGCAGGCAGCAGTGGAAAAACAGGGCCTTTTCCCTGGAGTCCTGCGTGCCTTGTGTCCTGCAGGGCAAGCACGAAAGTCTAGAAAATTTCAGGCAGGAAAGCAAACAAGCGAAAAAAAAGGATTCAGGGGAGCGGGCAGTGGCACACCCAATTCTGTTTCTTTGCGCCCGCGGGGCTTTGCCTGCAGTCCTGCCTTCCCTCAAGTCTGACAGCGAGAGTCAGGCGACCGGGTGCCACCTGGCCATGCACGGGGACAGGCTCTGAAGTGCTGACTCTTTGTACTGAAAAAAAACGAGATTCCGCACAATGTCCTTCCATTGCGGGGAATCTCGAAAATCTGGGCTTTGTCTGCGCGCAAGGGGCATTGTATCCGTGCCCGGAGTACGCATCGTGTCTGTGGAGGTGTGTCTTCCTAGTATTTTGTTTTTGAAGTTCGTTAACAAGTCTGGATTGGGAAAAATCCATTTTCTACCATATTGTAGGAATTTCTTTGCCTATTAACGAACTTATAGAACGCTATACTAGTGCTTGCGATCGCGCACATAGGTGAGGATTTCCAGCAGGATGTCGTGTTCCTTGCTCTTTGGGAGAATGGTGAGGGCCTTTTCGGCATCCTGCAGGTAGCTTGTGGCCAGGGAGCGTACCTGTTCATCAAAGCCCCTGTTGCGGACTTCCTGACAGATGCGGCTGATTTCCTCTTCCGTGAACGTGCCTTCCGTGAACTTTGCGTTGAAGAGGGCCTGCTCTTCGGCAGAGAGGCTGTCCCGGTAGAGCTGCAGGGGAGGAGTGAGCTTGCCTTCGCGCAGATCGCCGCCGGAAGGCTTGCCGATAACCTCTGCATCGGCCACGTCCAGGGCGTCGTCCACCATCTGGAAGGCCATGCCCAGCGCCTCGCCGTAGAGGCCCAGGGCTGCGACTTCCGCGTCCGTGGCCCCTGCGTGGAGGGCGCCCATCTCGCAGGCTGCCCGGATGAGGTAGGCCGTCTTGCCGCGGATGATGGAGCGGTACTCCCCGGCAGCCAGGTGGGCATTGCGCAGGGCATGGAGTTCCAGAATTTCGCCTGCAGCGGTTTCGGCTGTTGCCCTGGAGAACACCTCGCACAGACGCGGGCTTCCGTAGGAGGCCACACAGGCATTGGCCGTGGAGAGCAGGGCATCGCCGGCCAGGATGGCTTCCGTGTTGCCAAAGAGGGCGTGGGCGGCAGGATGGTTTCTGCGGGTGTCCGCATTGTCTATGACATCATCGTGCATGAGCGTGGCCGCATGGAGCATTTCCAGTGTGGCAGCCAGGCGGTAGATGTCGCCGTCCGCACGTTTTTCGGGACGGGCAGTCCCTTCGTCGGGGAAGAGGCGCGAGCACAGTATGGTGAGCATGGGCCGCAGCCTCTTGCCGCCGGCCGTGACGGTATGCGTGGCTGCGCGACGGGCAGGTGCGGGCAGTTCCTGCAGAAGATCGGTAAGAGCCCTGTTGATGGCGGGCAGTTCGAGCGCCATGCGGGCCTTTAAGAAAAGCAGAGCCATGGGAACCCCTAGTCTGTGTGTGGGTGTGGTGGAGCAGGGCGGCATGCGCATCCAGAAAGGCGCTGGCCTTTTGTGCAAAGGATGCGCATGTCCCGGGGGGTGCCCCTGATAGGATTTAGAGACGGCGGTAGTCTATGCCGGCCTCAAGCAGTGCGGACTTGTCGAAGAAGCCCTTGATATCAAAGACAAAGGCCTCGTCGGGATTGGCAAAGAAGTGCTTCAGCCGTTCCGCGTCAAGGGCGCGGTAGGCATTGTGCGGTACGGCCAGGATGAGAGCATCGAGCTTCGAGAACTCTTCCAGGGGCAGAAGCTTCTGACCGTAGAGGCGTTCGGCCTCGTCGGGATAGGCTTCGGCATCGTGGACAAGGACTTCGAGACCGAATTCCTTCAGTTCGGCAATGATGTCCACAACGCGGGTATTGCGCAGATCCGGCACGTTTTCCTTGAAGGTGAAGCCCAGGATGCCGACCCTGGCGCCGCGCACGACGCAGCCGCGGCTGATCATGGCCTTGACCACGCGCTGGGCGGCAACGCGGCCCATGTTGTCGTTAATGCGGCGTCCGGACAGGATGACGTCCGGGTGATAGCCCAGTTCTTCGGCCTTGAAGGTAAGGTAGTAGGGATCGACGCCGATGCAGTGGCCGCCCACCAGACCGGGCCTGAAGGGCAGGAAGTTCCATTTTGTACCGGCAGCCTCAAGCACTTCCAGGGTGTCTATGCCCATGCGGTGGAAGATGATGGACAGCTCGTTCATGAGGGCAATGTTCAGGTCGCGCTGCGTGTTCTCGATGACCTTGGCGGCCTCGGCGACCTTGATGGAGCTTGCCCTGTGAATGCCGGCCTTCACCACGGCCCCGTAGACCTGAGCCAGCAGATCGGCTGTGGCCGCATCGGATCCGGAGACAATCTTGACGATGGTCTCCAGGGTGTGCACCTTGTCGCCGGGGTTGATGCGCTCGGGCGAGTAGCCCACGGTAAAGTCCGTGCCAAAGGCCAGGCCGCTCTGCCTTTCGAGCAGGGGCACGCAGACTTCCTCGGTAAGGCCAGGGTAGACCGTGGACTCGAAGCAGACCACGGTGCCCCTGCCAAGATGACTGCCCACGGTGGTGGAGGCCGAAACAACGGGTGTCAGGTCGGGCGACCTGTGATCATCGATGGGCGTGGGCACGGCCACAATGATGACGCCGGCCTTGTTCAGCATCTGCGGATCGCTGGTGTACTCAATCTGAGCGCCGGCAAGGGCTTCGTCGGTCACTTCATTGGTGTGATCGTGGCCGCCTTTGAGTTCCTCGATGCGGGCTGCCGAAATATCGAACCCAATGACGTCAAAGTGTCTTGCAAAGGCCACGGCAAGTGGCAGGCCCACATAGCCCAGGCCTACGACGGCCAGGGGAATGCGGCGGGAAGAAAGTTCTTCAAAGGTGACCATGAGTGTGTCCTTTATACTGTCTGCCTGGGCCCCTTGGGGTACCGGCATTTTCTGAGGTCTTTTGCCTTTCTGCCTTGAGTGTGCTAACGGCGGACAAGGGCGGCAGAACATGCCGTTGCCGCAGGAGATGAAGCAGCCATGGGAATCGCGCCGGCAGAAGGCCTGCGCGGGACGGCATGGCTGTCAGCAGGGTTTCTGTCCAGGCTTTTGCTGGAACGGAGCGCTGCAGGAACAGTGTGCGAGCGATTGCTATGGAACAGTTTGACTGGATGCTTTTTTTGAAGGCCGCGGGTCTGGCCATGGCCCTTGAAGGTGCAGCCTGGGCAGGCTTTCCCGAAAAGATGCGCAGGGCTGCCCTGCAGCTTGCCCAGACTCCGACCGCCGGCCTGAGAATAGTGGGGCTTGTGTCCCTGCTCGGGGGCCTGGCGCTCTGCTACCTGGGCAGCTGAGACGCAGCAGGCAGGGTCTGTCCTGAGTATCAGGCCCTTTTTTCGCCCACATGCAGGCAGACGATGCCGCTCGTGAGCTTTGTGTACTGGACCCGTACAAAGCCTGCCTCCTCCATTTCCCTGGCCAGCTCCAGGGCCGAGGGAAACTCGCAGATGGTGCGCGACAGATAGGAGTAGGCCGACTGGTCATGGGAAACCAGATTGCCTATGCCCGGCAGGACGCGGTTCAGATAGAAGTTGTACAGGCCGCCCCAGATGCGCTCCCTGCCGGAACCGAATTCCAGAATGCAGGCACGGCCGCCAGGAGTGAGCACGCGGTGCATTTCCCGAAAGGCTTCAATGCGGGGGACAATGTTGCGGATGCCGAAGGCTATGGTGACGCTGTCCACGGAATTGTCGGGCAGGGGCAGATGCTTGCCGTCTGCAGCCACGGGGCTGATGTGGCGTTCCCTGTGCCGGGCAAGCTTCTTCTGGCCGTGGACCAGCATGGGCAGGCAGAAGTCCAGGGCGAGCACTTCGCAGCCGGGATAGCGGCGGCGCAGGGCAAAACTCACATCCAGGGTCCCTGCGGCCAGATCCAGAAAGCGGTGGTTTGGGCCGGCAAGGACAGAGGCAGCGAGAACACGGCGCCAGTAGCAGTCAATGCCCAGGGAGAGGACGTGATTGAGAAGGTCATAGAAACGGGCAATGCGTCCGAACATGCCTGAGACAGCCTGATCGTGTGCGGCAACTGAAGCCTGATTCATCCGTGCAATTCAGCGCTCTCCCCCCCTCCCAGTGGGAAGGATGCGGGAGAGGGCACTGCCTCCTTGATGCGTGTGGGTAGCTTGTGTGAACAAAAAAGCGCCTCGGGCGCAGGCCTGGCAGAGGCACAACACGGGGCGCAACGGCTGCCAGGGGCTGGGGAACAGCCTACTTCCCGGAGTCCTTGGACACTTCAAGAATGGTTGTGTAGACAACCCTGAAGATGTTTGGGAAAACGTCGCCTATGTTGCTCTGGGTGACAGAGCGAACTTCAATGAGCTTTGCCGTCAGTTCCTTGGCAATCTGCAGGGCTTCTTTCTGATCCTTGTCCAGCATGGTTTGTTCCTTCACAAAAAAAGAAACCCGTCCTCGGGGAATGGCCATGACCCTCCCATGGATCACGCCGGACGGGAAAAGAACGAAAGCGCGCAGCCCCCGTCCTCTTTTTACACTGATGCGCCGGCCCCGTGCCGGGGCCCTGATGGCGCCTGTAATCCTGATGTTGTCTTTCCGCAGGCCTGCCCCCCTTGGTGCGAACACGTCAGGGGGCAGGGTGTGGAGGGCAAAAGGGAAAAATGGTCGTGCCCGAAGCTCTTGCAATGCGGATCCGGAAAAATTCAGGTGATTCGAAGCGTTCGGGCGTGCTTCGAATGGGCATCCGAAGCATGAGGAGCGGAAAAAAGAGGGCTGACTGTACGATGCAAAGCCCTGCTTGGCAAGGAGCACTGCAGGCGCAAAAGGCCCGGGGTCAGCGCGAGCCGCCCATGAGGCGCCCGATCTCCTCGCGCAGAATGCGCACGCAGGCCCTGGCCGCGCTCTGCTCAAGGGCTTCTTCGCTGACTCTGGTTTCCAGGGCCTGCAGTCGTGCGGTCAGATCCTGATTGATGCGCCGCTGCTCCTCAAGGCTCTGCCTGAGGACCTGTTCCTGCGCAAGGCTCTGCTTCAGACGATCTTCAAGGCCTGTCAGGCGTTCCTCGTAGGCCGTGGTATGGGTGGTGACAAAATTTCTGATGAAGTCGGAGAGGTCTTCCAGCACCTTCTGCCCCACCTGCTGCGAGGCACTGTCCACAAGCTGGGAAAGCGAGGAGGGGGCTGTGGCCAGCTTGTCTTCGGCCACACTCAGGCGTGCGGAAAGAACGCTCTGATCCTCGGCCAGCTTGAGCGCCATGGCCTGCACACCGGCCAGGTCCTCCCGGCAGGCCCTGCCGTTTTCGGCAGTGCTGGTTCCCAGGGTGGCCAACCCCTGGCGGCGTTCTTCGCGCTCCTGCGCAAGCGCTTCTTCCAGGCGGCGCAGCCGGGCGGCCGCATCGCCGACCCCGGTCTGGAGCAGGGCGACGTCTTTCAGGCAGGCTGCATGGGCATCCCGGGCCTTGAGCACCTGCTCCTGCAGGGTGGTCAGCGCCTTCTCGCGCTCCTCTTCCCTGGCTAGGCACCCGTTCAGGGCCGAGAGCTCCACGTTCAGCGCGTCGCTGCGTTCCTGCAGCCTTGCGTCGAGCAGTGCCGTGAACTGTTCCTCCAGTTCCCTGCCGCGGCTTCTGGCCTCTTCCCCGTTTCTGAAGGCCAGCTCGTCCAGGGCCCGGCTGCGTTCTTCCCTTTCTCCGGCAATCTGTGCGCTCAGGGTGTCGTGCTGCTCCCTGACCATCTGCTGCAGGGAAGACAGGGCAGCCTGCAGCGCCTCAAGACGGGCCTGTTCCTCGCTGCCAAGCTGGTTGACGCGGTCCTCTGCAGCGGAAAGACGTGTCTGCAGGCCTTCCAGCCTGTTCTGCACATCCCTGTGCAGGCTTTCGGTTTCCTCTCGACTGATTCGCTGCGCCAGAAGATCGGCCAGCGACGCCCGCAAAGGGTCAAGGGCCGAGCCCAGGCTCTCCATCTGCCGGCGATCCCTTTCCGCTCCGGCCTGCAGTCCGGCCACCTGGGCGCCGATCTGTTCCTGCTGGCACTTGAAGGCGGCCTGCTGTTCCAGGCATTGTTCCATGACTGTGCGCACCTGTCTCACATCATCCGTACTGGCAAACGAGGCCCCGGCCCGGGCCTGCTCTTCCTGGGCTGCGACCCGTGCCTCGATCTGTGTCATCTGCCGGCGTAATCCATCGCCCTCTTCCTTGCACTGGGCCATGAGATTGTCCACGCAGGCAAGAAGTTCCTTGTGCTCCCTGTCCATGTCCTCGCGGGTGGCAAAGAGAGCGAGCTGTTCCTCGCAGTCACTCAGACGCATGGCCAGGGCTGCCGGAAGATGCTCGTGCGTGGCATCGTTCGCTGAGCCTGCGCTGGCCTTTTCTTCCAGCGCCTTCAGGCGGCTCTCCAGGTCGGCCGGATCGCTGGTCCCGCTGTCTGCATTTCTGGAACCGGCGCGGAGCCTGCAGGCCTCGTCCAGGCGGTTCTGTCGCAGGGCAATCTGCTCCATGCGCTCATGCAGGAGGGAGCACTCGTGGCTCAGGCCGCTTATCTTGTCCACAAGGCCCGGCAGCATGCCGGCCATAAGGGGCGAGATGGTGCCTGCCTGGCTGCGGGTCTGTACCTGGCTGGCTGCGGAAGCCTCTGATTTTGATGTCTCTGGCAGGGCTTGCCCGGCCTCTGTCCTGGTCTGGGCAGGACGAGCTGCTTTCCAGGCAGAGGCGGCGTCCCCCGTGGCTGTATCTGTGGCAGGGGCAGTGCCTGTATCCGGGGCCTGAACCTGTGCCGTGCCGGCAGACGAATCGCCTGATCCAGCGGACGCAACGGAACCATCGGCTTTTTCGACCGTATCGGACCCCTCAGTTCCCCTGGATTCTGCGAACCGATCCCCTCTTCCCCCGGAGAGCGCCACGGCTCCCTGCGAGACGGCGGCCCCTTCCTGCGCGGCCTCTCCGCTGCCTGTCGAATCGGCAGACGCTGTCACGGGCGGCTTGCCTTGTTCAATCAGTTCGGTCAGTTCGATGACGTGTAAATCCTGGTCTTGTGAAGGGGGCATGGATGAAGTCCTCATGGGCACGTTCCGGCAGGAGATGGACACAACGGGAGTGGCAGGACACGGGACAGGACAGGGGAGAGAGGCCCCTGTTTCCCGGCAGGGTCCGCCAATACTCAGGGCAGAGTAGCCACGCGGGCCATTTTTTTCAACCTGTTATCACGGCCCTGAAAATTTTTTCTGGTCGCGGGAAAGGTGGGGACATGTGCCCGGGCCGAGGGATGGGCCGGCAGGAAGGGCACAGGCAGCAGGGGGAGGATGTCAATGCTTTTTTTCTGGATCGCCCGGACAGGCCCCGGGGCCTGAGGGAATGGCGGAATGGCCGCAAGGCCTTGCCGTCCATGAAAATTTTTGCCATGATCGCCCTTCACGGCAGCAGGGAACAGGGCCCTGTCCGGCCAGGAAAGCCTTTTTTCCCTGCCGGCATGAGCGCCTTTCTGTCCGTGCGGCTCCGCCTGGAGCCGATGTTCTGTCTCTTTTGTCTTTCTGTGGCGGGCAGCGTTTGCCAGATCCGCACGGTTCTGGTACATGCTCGCACGTTTTGGCATGCCCCGCTTGTGCATGGCCTGCCGCCTCTTCCCGGCCCTGACTGGCCGGAGGGCGGCCCTTCCTTGAAGGGGACGGGCCGTTTTTTGCCGGGGTATCCGGCCGGTACGAATACTACGAGCCAAGACAAAAAGCCGAACACGTAAAGCTGCCACTTCTTTCCTGCCAGTGTCTGGCGCCGGGGCACGCGGGGTGTCCCCTGTGCCCACAGCTTTGTCCCGAGCGGAACAGCTTTATCAGACGCGCCGAAATACCCCATCCGTAAGGGCGGGGATGAAAGGCGCGCATTTTCTTTTGACTCTCTCCAGATTGTTGCTTAAGAGAGGGAACTATATTCAGGCGCGGGCAGCGCCTCAGAGCCTGTGGGGAGTTGAAGAAGACAGCTTCAGCTCAAGTGAGTCGGCGCAGGCCGCCCAGCAGCAGGAACCCATCGAAGCGACTGATCGCAAGGTCAGCGCAGTAGGGAGTCCCCCGCGTAAGCAGGGGGAGGATGTCAATCTTATTTGGAGGAAACAATGCTCAACGCCAAACAGTGTGTCCTGTACAGCGGCGGAGCAGCCGGTACCGAGCAGTTCTTCGGTGCCTTGGCTGAAGGCTGGGGTATCGAAGAAGTGAACTACAGCTTCGAAGGCCATCAAATCGAGCGCAATCGCGGTGTGCGCGTGCTGACCAGCGAGGAACTGGCACTGAAGGATGTGAGCCTGACCTATGTTTCAAAGCTCATGAACCGCGAGTACACCCGCGCTCCCCTGTTCCGCAAGATTCTGCAGAGCATCTGCTGGCAGGTCAGCAGCGGCAACCAGGTCATTGTCGTGGGTGCCATCCAGCCCGACGACACCGTGAAAGGCGGCACCGGCTGGGGCGCCGAATTTGCCAAGATCTGCAACAAGCCCCTGCTGGTCTTTGACCAGGTCCGCAATGGCTGGTATTCTTGGGAAAAGTCGACCTGGGCCGCAGTGGAAAATCCTGTCATCGAGCAGAACCACTTTGCCGCCACAGGCACGCGCTTCCTGGAAGACAACGGCCGTGACGCCATCCAGGATCTCTTCAAGCGTTCCTTCAACCGCTAGGCGACCCTGATTTTGTCGAGAGAAACAGTCTTGTTCCGCACCGGGAAAAGGCTGTTTTTCTCTTTGTCCAAACTGTGCCGCATTCACAAGGAGAATCAAGCTCATGGCCCGCGAATTCAGCCAGCAGCAACGCGATATCCTGCGCATCGTGCAGAAGGATCTGCCCGATTCCCTGACTCCCTTTGCCGACATTGCTAGGGAGACAGGCACAAGCGAGGAAGAGGTCCTGGACCTTCTGCGCACGCTCAAGGAAGAAGGGGTGATCCGCCGTTTCGGTGCGAGCATCAAGCATCAGCGCGCAGGCTGGTCGGCCAATGCCATGGTGGGCTGGATTGTGGGCGAGGACGAGGTGGATGAACTGGGCCGCAAGGCCGCCGAGCACCCCCATGTCTCGCACTGCTACTACCGCCCCTCCGCCGTGGAGGACTGGCCCTATGAGCTCTACACCATGATTCACGGCCGTTCCTCTGAGGAATGCAGCGCCGTCATAGAGGAACTCAAGCAGATGCTTGGCAAGTCCGACTACCTTGTGCTGCACACCATCAGGGAACTGAAGAAGATTTCGCCCACGTATTTTTAACAAAATCCGCGGAATTCCCCAAGCGTGAGCGTGGGGATGGATGCCGGACCTTTTGCCCTCTGCCTGTTTTTCGAGGAGAAAAAATGTCTTCACGTTCGGAAGAATTGTTTGCCAAGGCCTGCGAACTCATTCCCGGCGGCGTCAACAGCCCTGTGCGGGCCTGCCACAATGTGCGCAGCACCCCGCTCTTCATAGCCAGGGGGCAGGGGGCCCACCTGTTCGACCTGGACGGCAACGAATACGTGGATTTTGTCCTTTCCTGGGGACCGATGATTCTTGGTCATGCCGATCCCGAGGTCACCCGCGCCGTGGCCGAGGCCGCGACCAGGGGCACAAGCTACGGAGCTCCCTGCGAAGACGAGGTGACTCTGGCCCGCATGGTCACCCAGGCCCTGCCGTCCGTGGAAATGGTGCGCATGGTCAACTCGGGTACCGAAGCCACCATGAGTGCCCTGCGCCTGGCTCGCGGCTATACGGGCCGCAACAAACTGGTCAAGTTCGTGGGTTGCTACCACGGTCATGCCGATGCCTTCCTGGCTGCGGCAGGATCCGGCGTGGCCACCTTCTCCATTCCCGGCACCCCGGGCGTGCCCCAGTCCGTGGTCGCGGACACGCTGCTCGCTCCCTACAATGATCTCGCAGCCGTGGAGGAACTCTTCAAGACCAGGGGCGAGGACATTGCCGCCGTCATCGTGGAACCCGTGGCGGCCAACATGGGCCTTGTCCTGCCGGCAGAGGGCTTTTTGCAGGGCCTGCGCGATCTGACCAGCAAATACGGCGCGCTGCTCATCTTCGACGAGGTGATCACGGGCTTCCGTCTGGCCTATTCCGGCGCCCAGGGACGCTTCGGTATCACACCCGATCTGACCACCTTCGGCAAGATCATTGGCGGAGGCCTGCCGGTGGGCGCCTTTGGCGGCAAGGCAGAGATCATGCGCCACGTGGCGCCGCGAGGCGAAGTCTACCAGGCCGGCACACTCTCCGGAAATCCCCTGGCCATGGCGGCCGGGCTGGCCACCCTGAACAAGCTGCAGGGCATGGACTATGCAGGCCTTGAGGAGAAAACCCACGCCTTTGCCGGCGAGCTCGAAGCCATTCTCAGAAGCAAGGGCGTGCCCGTGCAGGTGCACACCATTGCCTCCATGTTCACGCCCTATTTCTCGGCAGACCCCGTGGAAAGCTTCAGCGACGTGCAAAAGTGCGATCAGGAGCTCTTCACGACCTTCTACAAGCAGATGCGCGAACAGGGCATCTATCTTGCCCCCTCTGCCTTCGAGACCGGCATGGTCAGCTTTGTCCACACGGACGAAGACTTTGCCAGAGCCCTGGACGCCGCACGCAGGGTGACCTTCTAGGGCGTGTTGACAAATTAGGTGTCGCCCTGATCTGGCCTGATTTCAGACAGGGTCATGGTGCGACAATGAGCTCTAATAGAAGTCGGTGCACCTCATTTATATCGGCATATGCCGGTTGCCACT
>DXHV01000057.1 GCA_019113165.1 Candidatus Desulfovibrio intestinipullorum | reverse complement strand
GCCAAGGCAGCCAATGCCGGCGGTGTGTCCGTGAGCCAGCTGGAAATGGCCCAGAACGCCAGCATGGTGCACTGGACCTTCGAGGAAGTGGACAGGCAGCTGCACAACATCATGAAGAACATCTACACCCGCGCTGCCAGCACGGCCAGGGAATTTGGCGAACCCAACAACCTGCTCATGGGCGCCAACGTTTCCGCCTTCCGCGAAGTGGCCGATGCCATGATCGCCCAGGGCATGTACTAGTGCTTAATTTTATTAGTCCACATACTGCTATCGATTGAAAATCACTGTATTTTCAGACGCATGTAGCATGATGGATTTTTGTAATTAGACACTAGCAGACACGCTCCATTTGCTGACTGACTAAGGAAGACAGGGGGTATCCGCCGGATGCGCGGGTATCCCTGTTTTTTCCTGGTGACAGACGCGCCATCCTGGCCCTTGCGGCCTTGTCAACACCCGTGCCATGTCTTATTTTTCCATCGCACGGGTCTCCTTTTTCCTCTTTTTCTCCCTCATGCGCCCGTGCTGTTTGCTTCACTCTTGAAGGAGTTTTCATGTCCTTTTTCCAGAAAATTTTTGGCAGCAAAAACGATAGATATCTGAAGAAACTGCGCCCCCTGGTCCAGAAGATCAACGCTCTGGAACCGGAAATGGAGCAGCTCACGGATGCGGATTTTCCCGTGCGCATGGCCGAATACCGCGCAAGAGTCCAGGACGGCTCCGCCACCCTGGACGGCATCCTGCCCGAGGTCTTTGCCCTGGTTCGCGAAGCGTCCAAGCGCACCCTGGGCATGCGTCACTTCGACGTGCAGCTCGTGGGCGGCATTGTCCTGCACAAGGGCCGCATTGCCGAAATGAAGACCGGCGAAGGCAAGACCCTGGTGGCCACCCTGGCCGTGTCCCTCAACGCACTGTCCGGCAAGGGCGTGCACGTTGTCACTGTCAACGACTATCTTGCCCAGCGAGATGCTGCCTGGATGGGCAAGATCTACAATTTCCTGGGGCTGACCACCGGCGTCATTGTCCATGATCTCGACGACAGTCAGCGCCGGGCTGCCTATGCCGCAGACATCACCTACGGCACCAACAACGAGTTCGGCTTCGACTATCTGCGCGACAACATGAAGTTCTATGCCGCAGATCTTGTCCAGCGCGGCCACAACTTTGCCATCGTGGACGAAGTGGACTCCATTCTCATCGACGAGGCCAGAACCCCGCTCATCATTTCCGGTGCCAGCGACGAGGACGTGGACCTCTACCAGGCCATGGATGCCGTGGTCTGCCAGCTCGACCCGGACGACTACACCGTGGACGAGAAGGCCAAGACGGCCATGCTCACCGAAAAGGGCGTGAGCCACTGCGAAGAGCTGACCCACCTCGACAACCTCTTTGATCCCAAGAACATGATGGCGCAGCACCACATCCTGCAGTCTCTGAAGGCGCACTGCAACTTCAAGAAGGATGTGGACTACATTGTCCAGAATGACGAAGTCATCATCGTGGACGAGTTCACGGGCCGCATCATGCCCGGTCGCCGCTACTCCGACGGTCTGCACCAGGCCCTGGAAGCCAAGGAACATGTGCGCATCCAGGCCGAGAACCAGACGCTGGCCTCCATCACCTTCCAGAACTACTTCCGCATGTACGACAAGCTGGCCGGCATGACCGGCACGGCCGACACGGAAGCCGTGGAATTCAACGAAATCTACGGCCTGGAAGTCATGACCATTCCCACCAACAAGCCCATGATCCGCAATGACTACCCGGACCTCATCTACCAGACCCGCAAGGAGAAGTTCGACGCCATTGTGGAGGCCATCAGGGAATTCTACAAGAGCGGCCAGCCCGTGCTCGTGGGCACCATTTCCATCGAGACCTCGGAAATGCTCTCGGCCCGGCTCAAGGCCATGGGCATTCCCCACAGCGTGCTCAATGCCAAGCATCACGCCCAGGAAGCCGAAATCATTGCCCAGGCAGGCCAGAAGGGGCATGTGACCATTGCCACCAACATGGCCGGCCGCGGCACGGACATCACCCTTGGCGAAGGCGTGGTGGAGCTGGGCGGCCTGCACATCCTGGGCACGGAGCGTCACGAATCAAGGCGTATCGACAATCAGCTGCGCGGCCGTGCCGGCCGTCAGGGCGACCCCGGTTCCTCCCGCTTCTACCTCTCCCTGGAAGACTCCCTCATGCGCCTCTTCGGGTCCGACCGCATCAAGGGCCTCATGGGCAAGCTCGGCCTCAAGGACGGCGAAGCCATAGAGAACGCCATGGTGTCCAGAGCCGTGGAAAATGCCCAGAAGAAGGTGGAAGCCCACCACTTTGAAATCAGAAAGACCCTGCTCGACTACGACAATGTCATGAACCAGCAGCGTGAGGTCATCTACGCCCTGCGCAGGGATGCCATGCAGAGCGAGGACGTCATTGCCCTGCTGCACGAGTTCAGGGACGATCTGCTGACCAGCATCTACGACGAGCTGGACAGCGCCGAGGGCGACGATATCGAACAGGCCCGTGCCCGCGCCCGCGGCCAGCTGGAGGAATATTTCAACATAAGCCGCCTGCAGCCCGCAAAGGATCAGGCGGAAGCGGCCGATCAGGCAGAAGAGGCTGCAGAGCCGTCCCTGCCGGACGCCGACGAGGTCAAGGCTCTCTTTGACCAGATGCTCGAAGAGCTGCGCAGCGAAGCCATGGCTGCCTACGGCGGTGTGCGTCCCGACATGACCGAGGAAGAGCGCAAGCAGCTCGAAGAATTTGCGGACAAGACCCGCGCAGACATTTTGCGCTATGTGGTTCTGGAAGAGCTCGACCGCTGCTGGAAGGAACATCTGCGCAACATGGATGCCCTGCGCGACGGCATTGGCCTGCGCGGCTACGGTCAGCGCGATCCCAAGCTCGAGTACAAGCGCGAAGGCTTTGTCATGTTCGAGAACCTGCTTCTGCTCATCAGGCAGAGCATCTTCCGCATCCTCTGCCGCATCCACATCCGTCAGGAAGCGGCAGAACCCGTGGAACAAGCCCCCGAGCATGCGACCCATGAAGACTTTGAAGCCGCAGCGGCCGAAATGGTCAATCCCATGGACCTCAGGCATACCGACAATCTGCAGAGCGCCGTGCTTTCTTCCGGCGGTCCTGCCGAGGCAGAGGAAAAGCCGCAGCCCGTGCGCAAGACCGATCGCATAGGCCGCAACGATCCCTGCCCCTGCGGCAGCGGCAAGAAGTACAAGAAGTGCTGCGGCCGCAACAAGTAAGACCAAGTCCCTTTCAGGCCTGACTTTGGTCAGGCCTGAAAGAGGACAAGACAGCAAAAAAGACAGGAATCAGTATCGGTTCCTGTCTTTTTTGCTGTCTTTTGATCAGGGGCTCTGCACCCGTGACGGACGTGACGTTCAGCAGGGCAGTCCCTGTTCCTCGCGCCAGTGCTTGAGCAGGGCAAAGGCATCTGTGGTGACCATGAGGCTGCCGTAGCCAATGCCGAGATGGATGCGCGGCTTGTTGAGGCCATGGTAGTCGCTGCCACCCGAGACGCACAGATGGTAGCGCCTGGCAATGCCAATGCAGCTGCGTGCGTCCGCGTCCGTGTGCTCGCTGTGCCAGGCTTCTATGCCGCACAGACCGAAGGGCAGCAGGCGCTTGACAAATTCGTCAATCCAGCCCGGAGGGTAGGGCTTGAGCATGGGGTGGGCAATGATGACCGAGCAGCCTATGCCCGACATGAGGGAAACGGCACGCTCAGGCTCCATGACATCCTTGGGAATGTAGGCCTTGCCCGTGGAGCCCAGATAGAGGTCAAAGGCCTGGGTAATGCTCTTCACATAGCCCCTGGCCTGCAGGGCCATGGCAATGTGCGGCCGGCCCACGCTTTCGCCGCCTGCCTGGGCCAGTACTTCGTCCATGGTGATGTGCACGCCCAGTGTGTCCAGCTTGTCCAGGATGCGCTGATTGCGTTCGCCGCGACGTGCCCGCATTTCGGCCAGGGCCTCTTCCAGGGGGCCTGCGTCTTCGGGCACCCACAGGCCCAGGATGTGCATCTCTCCCTGTTCCGTTCCGGTGGAGACCTCGACCCCGCGCACGAATTCAATGTCTCCCAGCCTGTCTGCCGTGGCCTTGCCTTCTGCCAGTCCGCAGAGGGTGTCGTGGTCGGTCAGGGCCACGGCCTTGAGACCGGCCTCGTGGGCTCTGGTGACCAGTTCGGCCGGAGTGTCCGTGCCGTCTGAGGCATTGGAATGGGTGTGCAGGTCGACACGCTGTATCATGAACTTAACTCCCGACATGTCCCTTGTTGCGCAATGGGTGGCCTTTTCCTGTGCCTGCTAGTGGCTGCCGAATCCGGGGATGCGGTAACGCTTTTCCAGCCAGTTCAGAAGCCAGGTGGCCAGGGTTACCATGGCCAGATAGTAGGCGCCAACGGCAATGAACACTTCCGTGAAGCGGAAGGTATCCGAAGCCACCACCTTGCCTTCACCCATGAGTTCCATGCAGGTGACAAGGTAGGCCAGGGAGGAATACTTGATAAGGTAGATGATTTCGTTGCCGCAGCCGGGCAGGGCCCTGCGTGCGGCCTGGGGTGCCACAATCCACAGGACCGTCTGCAGCGTGTTGAAGCCAAGTGCTTTGGCTGCCTTGATCTGGCCCTGGCTTATGGAGAGAAGGGCGCCGCGCACGTATTCGGAATGGTAGGCTGCCGAACAGATGATGAAGCTCAGCAGGGCTGCGCCGTAGGGCTCGAAGTAGATGCCGAGCTTGGGCAGGGCAAAGTAGATCATCATGAGCTGCACAGCCAGGGGCACACCGCGGACAATGGCCGTGTAGCAGTCGCCCAGGCGCCGCATCCAGGGCGTGCCGAAGCCGCGCAGACAGCCTATGGCAAGGCCGCCCAGAAAGCCCAGGATGGAGGCAGGCACAATGAGGGCGATGGAGACGATGAGGCCCCGGTTGAGCGCCGGCAGAAGTTCCTCGAAGACAAACTCAGGATCAAACATGGGGCCTACTCTCCGTCGGACAGGAGCTTGGTGAAGAAGTCCCTGGTCCTGGTCTCGGCGCCCTCGGCAAGAAGGGCTGCCGGCGTGCCCTGCTCGATGATGACGCCGTTTTGCATGAAGAGGATTTCATTGGCCAGGGCTCTGGCAAAGTCCATTTGATGGGTGGCCATGACCATGGTCATGCCGTTCTGGGCCAGATCGCGGATGACGGCCAGCACTTCGCCCACAAGTTCGGGGTCCAGGGCACTGGTGGGTTCGTCGAGCAGGATGACAATTGGGTCCATGGCCAGTGCCCTGGCAATGGCCACGCGCTGCTTCTGGCCGCCCGAGAGCTGGGCCGGGTAGAGCAGGTAGCGGTTGGCCAGACCCACGCGCCCGAGTTCCTGCATGGCGCGGTCGCGGGCGTCCTTTGCATTCATGCCGCGTACCTTGCGCAGGGCAATGCTCACATTGTCTATGGCCGTGAGATGATCAAAGAGGTTGAAGTCCTGGAAGATCATGCCCACCTTGGCCCGGAAGGCGCAGAGCTCCTTCGTGTTTTCGGGGTTGAGTTTCGTGCCCTCGAGAATGATTTCGCCGGAGTCCGGGGGAATGAGGCAGTTGATGCACTGCAAAAGTGTGCTCTTGCCGGCGCCGGAGGGGCCGATGAGCACCTTGAGCTCGCCGCGGGCCACCTGCAGGGAGCAGTCCTTCAAAATGTCCTTGCCACCCAGATTCTTGGAAACGTTACGAATATCCAGAACGATGTCTTGCTGTGCCATTTATGCCCCCTTCAGTGCCGTCGATCCATGGGTCCCGTATCCGGGAACGCGCACCTTTTCTTCCAGTTTTTGCAAGAGCTTCAGAACGATGAGAGTCAGAATGAAGTAGATGACGCCTGCTGTGGCATACAAGGCCAGATGTTCATGGGTGCGGGCGGCAATGGCGGCCGTTCTGGCCATGATTTCCTGCGTGCCCAGGACATAGCAGACAGCGCTGTCCTTGAGGAGAATGGAGAATTCATTGGCCCAGCCGGGGATGGAAAGGCGCAGTGCCTGGGGCAGGATGATGCAGCGTATGGTCTGTCCGTCCCGCATGCCCAGGGCCCTGCCGGCCTTGAGCTGGCCAGAAGGCAGGGACTGTATGGCACCGCGAAAGATTTGCGACTGATAGGCCGTGCTGGTGCACCCCATGACCAGACAGGAGATGACAAAGGGATTGACGGGCAGGCCAAGGCTCAGGAAGAAGCCGTAGAAGAGAAAGAGCAGGACCAGAATGGGAATGCCGCGGAAAAACCAGACGTACAGGGCTACAAGGCGGCGCAGCAGGGGTGGACCGTAGACCTGTGTCACGGCAAAGGGCACACCAAGGCACAATCCCATGGCCAGGGCTGCGCCCACAGCACCCATGGTGACAAAGGTGCCGCCCAGGATGTAGGGCAGGGCATTGAAGATGACTGAAAGAGAATCCATAGGAAATCCGGAAAAGAGGGGCCCTTGCTGCTGTGCACGCAGGGCTGACTGTACGTCGGGACGGCGGGGGCTTTTTTTGAGACCCGAAAAAAAAAGAAAAAGGAGCACGGAAAGGAGAGGCTCCTTTCCGTACCCGCAAAAAGAGAGAACTACTTGCTCAGATACTTGTTCTGCAGTTCCTTCCAGTAGGGATCTGCCTTGAGCAGCTTGTAGCCTTCGTTGATGAGCTTGATGAGATCCGTGTCGCCCTTGCGCACGGCCACGCCGAAGTCATCCGGCACACCGTGGGTTCCGGCAATCTTCACGGCACGGCCCTTGGAGATGGCGTCATTGGCAGGCAGGCTGTCCATGAGGGCAGCTTCGATGCGGCCGTTGAGCAGATCTTCCACGGCCAGGGGGCAGGAGTCATAGGCACGGATTTCAAAGGGATAGCCCTTTTCCTTCTTTTCGGTGCGGATGGCTTCGGCCTCGGAGGTGCCGCGCTGCACGCCCAGCTTGATGGGCTTGGAGAGAATGTCCTTGGGGGTGAGGCTGGAATTGGCCGGCACCAGGAAGACGCGGGAGACCTGCCAGTAGGGATCACTGAAGTCCACCTGCTTGCGGCGCTTGTCGGTGATGCTCATGCCGGAGCAGATCATGTCAATCTGTTTGGCCAGCAGGGAGGGAATGATGCCGTCCCAGGCCATGGGCTTGTGCTCGATGGTGATGTTCAGCTTCTTGGCGATCCAGTTCATGGAATCCACGTCAAAACCGGCGGGCTGGCCGGTCTTTTCGTCAATGTAGGCGAAGGGGGGATAGTTTGGATCGATGCCGTTGATGTAGGTTTTTTGGGCAAGGGCAGGGCTTGCGCAGAGCACCAGGCCGAGCAGGGCAAGGACAAGAAGTTTTTTCATAAGAAAATCTCCCGCGAAGAAACTGTTGGATCTCGATGGACTGCCCTCCTCAGGAAGGCAGCAGAGAGCGTGTAAAAAATAGCCCAATATGCGAGTCTGTGCAAGAAGACGAAAAGAGACCCGTGACAGCTTCTTTTTCTTCCTTCCGGACGGCAGGACGGCATGCACTTCTTGTGCTCCGCCTCTTGAGCTCTTTTGGTACGTCCTCCGTTCTTCTAGGGCCTGTTGGCAATGGCTGCGGAGATCTGGGCCTCGCAGGCAAGCTTGCCGTCCACAAAGGCCTTGGCGTCCATCTTGCAGAGCTGCAGCTTGCGGCGCAGGTTGGAGCAGTGCAGTTCCAGTCTGTCGCCGGGCACGACCTGGCGGCGGAACTTGACGCCTTCAAGGCCTGTGAAGAGGAAGAGTTTTTTCTCGAGATCCTCGCCCTTGGCGGACAGGGCCAGCAGACCGCCGGCCTGGGCCAGGGCCTCCAGAATCAGCACGCCGGGCATGACCGGTGTGCCGGGGAAGTGCCCCTGGAAGAAGGGTTCGTTGAAGGAGACGTTCTTGTAGGCAATGATATGGTCCCCGGGCACGCATTCGATCACTCTGTCGACCAGAAGAAAGGGGTATCTGTGAGGAAGCAGGGACATGATTTTTGCAATATCCATAGCCTGAGCAACGTTTTCTTCCATTTTGGACCGTCCTTGGAAACAAAGGGTTGAGGGTGAGTGGGGTTTTTAGGGTGAACGAAAAAGGGCCTCCGCCTGAACAAGGCAAGAGGCCCGAGCTTTTCTGGAAAAGATATGTGTCGTTACTTGCCGGACTTTGCGGGCTTTTCAGCCTTCTTGTCGTCGGCCTTCTTGCTGCCCTGTTCCTTGAAGATCTTGTTGACTTCGGCCAGGACATCCTGGGTCAGATCCATGCTCTGTTCGGCATAGAGAACACCGCCGGCAGTGACATCGACGACAAAGTTGAAGTTCTTGCGCTGGGCAACGGCGTAGGTCGCATTGAAGACCATGGTCACCATTTCCTGACGCAGCTTCACTTCGTCCTGCTCGACCTTGCGCATGAAGGTGCGGGTCTTCTGATCGAGCTCCTGCTTGGCACGCAGGAAGGCAAGCTTGCTTTCTTCAGAAGCCTTGGGATCCTTGAGCTTCTCGGCTCTCTTGCGGAGTTTTTCACCCTCGCTCTCAAGCTGCTCGCGCTCCTTGCCGTACTTCTTCTCCATCTCATCCCTGCCGGCCTTGGCAGGATCACTCTGGGTGGCGACGGTCTGCATGTCGACCACGCCAATCTTCAGTGCAGCGGCGTTGTCAGCTGCACAAACCGAACTGGCCATTGCGAACAGAGCCACGAGGGTCAGCACCAAAAACTTACGCATGAAAATCTGTCTCCTTCCCTTGCTGTGGGACATGGCGCTCACCATCTCTTTGGCAAACGTCAAAAAGGGATTGCACCGAAGAAAATCTGGCCATTTCTCTTACAGAGCTTGTGGAAAAAGTCAAGATCCAAGTACTTTGCAGACAAGGCTTTTCGCACCCTTTCCCGTCTCTTGCAGGGGGAGCAAAATTTTCCGAGGCCTGCTTTCTGCGCAGACTTGCAGAGAGCTGTCTCCGGACGCGTTCCGGTCCTGGGCTTCAGAAGCGTTCCTGCCGGCATCCCTGGCAGAGACGGAGCATAAGGCCGACGCACCGGGGACCACAAGACGGCCCTGCCAGAGGGCATCCGACAGGGCCAGCGCTCCTGGGGCACCATCGTGCTCCGGGACGTGAGGGAAAAGCCTACTGTATGGTCGTCCGTCGCGAAGTCCTGCCTTCGGCCGTGAGGCGGCCAAGGCTGCGGTCGCGGTAGGCCATGATGCCTTCGGCCAGTCCCTCGGCTATGGCCTGCCTGTAGGCCACGGTCTTGAGGAGGGCTGCTTCGCGCTCATTGGTGCAGTAGCCGATTTCGGCCAGCACGGAGGGCATTTCGGCTGTGGCCAGGACAAAGAAGGGGCCTGTCTTGACGCCCTTGGAGCGCACGGCATAGCCGTTGCGGCGCACGCGGCTCACCAGATTCTGCTGCATGTCTCGGGCAAGCTTGCGCGATTCCAGGATGCGCCTGGTGAGACCCACCTTGCGTACGGCCACCCTGTTTCTGGACCCGTTTTCCCTGGTGGCCACGGCCACGGAGGACGAGCCCGTGTCCAGATAGTAGATTTCCACGCCATTGATGCCTTGTTTATGGTGGGCATTCACGTGAATGGAGACAAAGAGGTCGGAACGGTTCTCGTTGGCAATTTCTGTCCGCCTGGCCAAGGAAATGGTGCGGTTGCTCTTGCGGGTATAGATGACGCGAAAACCGTTGTCCGTGAGCAGGCGGCCAAGGCGCAGGGCCACATCCAGGGTAATCTTGCGTTCAATGACGCCGTTGTGCAGGGTGCCGGGATCAATGCCGCCGTGACCGGCATCAATGGTCACCACCCGCACGGCGCTGTCGTTCATGGCAATGGCTGCGGTGCGTGCGGACCCGTAGGGCAGGCCTCTGCCCTTTGCGGTTTTTGCAGGCTTTGCGGATTTGTTCTGCACGGTCAGGACAAGCGCGTCCTTGCTTGTCCGAATCTTGTAGGTGCCAACCCTGGCAAAGGAGAGGACGAGCTTTGTGGTCTTGCGGTTCTGCTGCACCTGCACGGATCTGAGCAGGGAGTTCGATACTCTGAGGCCTCTGCGGATTTCACTGACAACCTCGGTGTCGCCAAGATCCATGACGATGAGGTCGGCGTTCTTCTTGCGCACAAGGCTCGTCCTGGCGTCTGTCCTGCGGGTAAAGTCCAGGCGCACTTCCACGGAGGAGGCGCCGGCAGGCTGCCAGGTCAGGTTGTTGAGCACAGGCTGCCTGCTTTTGCTGCTGGCAGCCTGCACGGTGCCCTTGCCTGCAAGGGAGCTTTTGAGTTCCCTTGCAGGGCCCGCGGCGTCGCCTGCGGCATAGCTTTTTTCAATGAGTCCGAGATAGTCCAGGGCGCCGTGGCGGTCGTTCAGATTTCGGGCGGCAATGGTGGCACAGGCAAGCAGGGCATCGTCGGCACGCACGCTTTTGGGGAAGGCCCTGTACACGGCCTCGTAGAGCCCCAGGGCCATGCGGTAGTCCTCGCCAAGATGCGAGCAGCGGGCCAGGGCCTCCTGGCATTCGCCGGCTCTGAAGACGGACTGGGCCGCGATATTGCCGGACGGCATGGAGATGGCAATGCTCAAAAAGGTGTCGCGCAGCTCTTCCCAGGGCTGGCGCCAGCAGGAACGCACCTTGTGCTCGCGCAGGGCGTCCATGTCTTCCCTGGCCTTGTTGTAGGTCTCGCGCAGGGTGTCGGTCCTGAGACAGCGCAGGGTGCCGAAGCGCGACGTCTCCATGTCTATGGCGCAGGAGGCAAAGCCCTTCTGTATCCTGGCGGAGATGGCAGGCGCAGCACCTGCATTGTACACGGCACACAGAAGCCAGGCCGCGCACAGGGCAAGCACAAGGAGGGATCGCGTGCACAGCAGCATCAGGCGCCTGGCAGCTGGTGACGGCTGGGCGAGTACGTGTGCTACAGGGGAGGTAAGAAGCTGTGCCCTCATGGTCTTGTCCTCAGGGATAGGGTGTGTCGCGTTGTCCGCATGTTCTGGATGACGCGGAGTCCTTTTCCCTGCTTATCGGCAGAGCATGGAAAAAATTGAGGGCAGAAAACCCTGCAGGTGAAGCACTGCAGGCATGAGTCGGGAACAGGCTGTAGCCCCTTTTGTTCTCAAAGAGGCTCCAGGCAGGCCTTTGCGCAAGTTCCTGCATGGGGCGCGGCACTCCTGCACCCCATGGGAAAAATCATTGCAAGGCATACCATCTTGGGCTATAGGCTTGCCCAGCGCTGGACAGGGCAGCAAGCATTTTCAGCCGGTTATACCCCCTGAACAGCCTTTTTCTCTTTCCGTATTTTCCCGGGACACACTTTCATGAAACCTCGCTGGCGAACCTTTTTCTCCCTTCTGCAATGGGGGCTCGGCATAGCTTCCCTTATCTGGGCGCTGAGCGATGTGGATCTTGCTGTCTTGTGGGCTGCCCTGAAGGGCTACAGCCTGTGGGCCATGCTGCCCGTCTTCTTCTATGCCTTCGTGGACTATGTCTGCATGGGCTACAGACTGCGCTTTCTTCTGCCTGCCGATGTGGGCTTTGTCCCCAGCATGAAGGCAAGCCTCCTTTGCGTGGGCATGAACTGCCTGCTGCCGGCCAAGGCGGGCGATGCCCTGAAAATTCTCTATCTGACCAGAACCACGAACCATTCCTTTGTGACCATCAGTTCCGTGGTCATCTGGGAGCGTCTGTGCGACGTCATCTTCCTGGCCAGCCTCATGCTCTTTTCCTTCATGGCCATGGACGGCGACAAGCACGGCATGAACATCGTCCTGCCCGTGGCTGTTCTTCTGGCAGGCGGGGCAGGCTTTCTGGCCCTGCGCCACTGGTCGCAGTTCTTTCACGCCCTCTACGCCCGCTTTCTGCCGTCAAAGATTGCCAGCCCTCTCTCGCATCTGCACACCTGCATCGTGGATCAGGTCTCCGTCTCCTGGGTGGCCCGGGGACTCTTCTGGTCGCTGGGCACATGGGGCACCTACTTTCTGAGCTTTGTCTACGCCCTGTACATGGCGGACATTCATATCGGGCTGACACCCATGATTGTGGCCTTTACCGTGGCCAGCCTGGGCACGGCCATTCCCTCCCTGCCGGGCGGCATAGGCCTCTTCGAGGGCGCCATGGTGCTGGGCCTTTCCTGGTACGGCGTCGAGAGCTCACAGGCCCTGGGTGTGGCCCTCTTCTTCCATGGCGTGCACTTCCTTCCCCTGGCCCTGGCAGCCGTGTGCATCAACGGCCGCGCCCGATACTGGCAGCAGACGGCCTGAGCGTTTCCGGCTTTCCCTATTTCCGAACTTTTCGGCCCCATGGTTTTCCGGCCCTGCGGGGCCTTTTTTTGTGCCTGTGCGTACATGGCCGATGTGCCCTCTTTGCCTGCCCCTGCAGCCTGCTCCCGCAGGGGCGCTCTTTTCCGTGTTGCCGGCTCCCTGTGCCTGGCAGGCCGCGCGTGCGTGACAGGGCGCAAAAAAGGGAAGGAGCACCATGCCCCTCCCCCTGATAAGCTGTCATGCTGACATACTGATATACAGATATGCTGATACGCAGATACACTGAAAGCCGCTAGTCGGATGTCCGTCTCCCTCACGGGAGCGGGAAGCGTCCAGCTACTTGAAAAAGCCCGAGAACTTGTCGATATAGCCCTGGACGAAGAGAATGAAGACGACAAAGGGCAGCACACAGGTCAGATAGGCACGCATCCAGGCCGGAAACTTGATGCCGTCGCCCTTGTCTGCTTCGGCCAGGAAGTTCTTCCAGCCCCAGCCGTAGCGGCAGGTGCAGAAAATGAGGATGATGAGCGAGCCAAGGGTCAGGATATTGTTGCTGACAATGAAGTCTTCCACATCCAGGATGGTGCTGCCGGGACCGAAGGGGGTGATGAAGGACCAGACATTGAAGCCCAGGATGCAGGGCAGCATCAGGATGGACAGGCCTATGGCATGTACAATGGTGGACTTCTTCCTGCTCCAGCCCCAGACATCCATGCTGTAGGAGATGATGTTCTCCACCACGCCGATGACCGTGGTGACGCCGGCGCAGCCCATGAAGACAAAGAAGAGGCTGCCCCAGAAGCGTCCGCCTTCCATGGCATTGAAGATGTTGGGCAGGGTGATGAAGATGAGGCTCGGGCCGCTGTCGGGCTTCACGCCAAAGGAGAAGCAGGCCGGAAAGATGATGAGGCCGGCCGTGAGGGCCACAAAGGTGTCCAGAATGACAATGAGGATGGATTCGCCGGTCAGGCTGCGCTTGTTGTCCAGGTAGCTGCCGAAAATCATCATGCCGCCCATGCCGATGGACAGGGTGAAGAAGGACTGGTTCATGGCCGCACTGACGGCATTGAGGATGCCTGCCTCCTTCATGCGCTCAAAGTCCGGCGCAAGATAGAAGGAGAGGCCTTCCCCTGCCCCGTCCATGGTCAGGGAGCGGATGGCCAGGCCCACCATGACGATGAGCAGGCCGAGCATCATGTACTTGACCACGGGCTCAAGGCCCTTGCGCACGCCAAGGGCACAGACGCAGAAGCTCAGCACCAGCACAAGAGCCGCCCAGGCCGTCATGCTCACGGGATCCTGCAGCACGTTGCCAAAGAAGAGCTTCACTCCTTCAGGCGGCAGGGCTGCCAGTTCCCCTGATCCCATGTACCAGCAGTAGGAGATGAGCCAGCCGCAGACCGGGATGTAGAACATCATGATGCAGTACCCGCCAATGAGCGGGAACCAGCCAATGGCATGCCAGCGTGTGCCCTGCGGCTCCAGATAGCGCAGGGCATGGCCCATGTTGCGCCTGGACGCCCGGCCTATGGCAAATTCCATGGTCAGAATGGGCACGCCCATGACCAGGAGGAAGAAGAGATAGACCAGCACAAAGATCGCTCCCCCGTATTCGCCGGTGATGTAGGGGAAGCGCCACACATTGCCAAGGCCTATGGCACAGCCTGCGGAAAGGAGAAGAAAACCGAGTCGGCTGGCCAGACGCTCACGAGCCATGAGGAACTCCTTGCTCAGGACGCATCCTGCACGAATTTCTTTTCAATCAGGGCGAGCAACGTCTGTACATCGCCAGAATGATTTTGCAGGACGGTCGGGCAGGCATGCTGCCTGCACTAATGGCGGGTCTGTCGTGTGCGCAGACCCGTGGGGGAATGAAAATGCACGTCCCCTTCGGGGATCGTTGACGGGATCTTTTGCCGGGACATGTGCCGGAAAACGTCTTTGCAGGGTAACGGAAAATCTCCGAACTGTCCCGTCAGAAGAGATTCAGAAACGAAAAATCTCCTCTGCTGGAGCCGCCAAGCACCTGACAGAGGAGATTACCTATGTACGAGAGCAAAAGCCTAGCACATACTTTCGAGTTTTGCAAAAAGGAGAGCAGGCATGCAGAACCTGCTCTCCCTGACAGATGCTTGTCTCTTTTGCGGGGCCGTTTTCTAGAAGAACTGGCCCATGCTGAATTCCAGACGGCCGGTTTCGCGTTCGCCGTCAAAGTCCTTCTTCAGCGGGATACCGTAGGCTATGCGCAGATCGCCCATGGGCGAACGCCAGCGCAGTTCCAGGCCTGCGGAGTAGACCCAGTTCTCGTCGAAGTCGAACTTCAGCTTCTGCCCGTCGTCCGAGCTGTAGTTGAAGCCGATATCGAAGAAGGGCACGATGGCCAGGCCCATGTCCTTCTGGAAGGTCCAGACGTATTCGAAGTTGGCCACACCCATGCGGTCACCGCCGATGACGTCGTTGTCATAGCGCGGGTCCGTGGAACGCGGCGAGGCATCCCGGTAGGAGTAGCCGCGCACCGTGTCCATGCCGCCCACGTAGAAGCGTTCAAAGACGGGGATTCTGGAACCGGTGTTCTGGAAGACCGCGCCAAGGCGGGCACGCACGTGGATGGTATTGGTGGGATTGAAGGAATAGAAGCCCTGCCAGTCGCCGACCACCTTGACAAAGTTGTCGGTACCGCCGAGGCCGCCACCGCCCCATTCACCCCAGATACGGGCAATGGTGCCGCGTGTGGGCCGGTCACGGTCGTCCGTGGTGTCGCGGGTGATGCGGGCGCCGAAGGCGCTGGTCCAGTTCACGCCCTTGTAGTCCGTGATGTAGGGCGAAGCATTGTCGTCCACATCGTAGATTTCGTAGCGTTCCAGACGGTAGCTCACACCGACGGAGGTGTATTCGCCTATGGGGTAGGCAAAGCGGATGGTGTCACCAATGGTGTCACGGGTGAAGCTGTCCCAGTAGTCGTGCAGGTAGTAGAGGTCGTTGCCGAAGGACAGGTCCGTGTCGTAGACGCGGGGGTTGTTGAAGGTCAGCGTGCCCGAGGTGCGGCGCCAGGAGAAGAAGCCGCTCAGGGCCAGCTGATAGCCGCGGCCAAAGAGGTTGCGCTCCATGATGGAGGCGTTTACGCCCACGTCAAAGTAGGTGGAGTAGCCGATACCGGCCATGAGGGCACCGGTATTGCCTTCCTTGACCTTGACCTTGAGGTCCACCTGATCCTCGGACTCCGTGGGCACCAGTTCCGTGTCCAGGGCGGAGAAGTAGCGCAGGCGGTTCAGTCGCTCGGTGGAGCGGCGCAGCTTGGCACCCTCGTAGGGATCGCCGTCGCCCAGGCGCATTTCGCGCAGGATGACGTTGTCCCTGGTCTTCTGATTGCCTTCGACGAGCAGGCGCCGGATGAAGATCTTCTGACGCTTGTTGATGACGTAGCAGACATTGACCGTGTCGGGCTTGTCATCGGGCTTGACCACGCGAGTGTCCACCTCGGCGTAGGCATAGCCCATGTCATTGTAGTAGTTCTGCAGGCGCTTGGCGTCTTCCTGCATGACCGTGAGCGAGAAGTATTCGTTCTCGTTCTTCCACTCGTCTATTTCCACCAGCTTTTCCATGTTCTCCTGGGTATCCAGGACGTCGCCGGCAAAGCTGACTTCGTTGATCTTGTAGCGCGGGCCCTCGCTCACCGGGAAGATGATGTGGATGCCGTCTTCGCGGTAGTCCACTTCAGGCGCGCCCACCTGCATGTCCACATAGCCCTCGTTGAGACCATAGGCGGCAATGGCATTGGTGTCGCGCTCCAGGTACTCTTCCTTGAGCACGCCGGAGCCTGTGATCCAGGAGAAGATGCCGCGCTCGCGCAGGGCCATGTACTTGGTCATGTCGTCCTGGTCCAGTTCCTTGAGACCATCGACCTTGACCTCGGTGATGTAGAGCTTGTTGCCTTCCTTGATGGAGATGAAGAGGAGGTTGCCGCGGCGATCCGGGCGGTCCTCTATGCGGTAGGAGGGCTTGGCCAGATAATAGCCTTCCTTGCGGTAGAGCTCGGTGATGCGCTGCAGATCCTCGGCAAGGGTCTGTTCGTTGAGCACATTGCCCTTGCGCGTGGTCATGGCTGCCAGGATGTCTTCCTGGTCTATGGCATCGGCGCCCTCTATGATGATGTTGTCGATGCGCGGCTTTTCCACCACGTCAAAGACGAGCACATTGCCTTCCATGTGGGCCTGCACGTCGGTGAAGTAGCCCATTTCCCAGAGGCGCTTGACTTCCTCGTTGATGGCATTGGCATCAGGTGCATCGCCCTTGCGTATGGTCATGCGCATGAGCACGACTTCCGGGTCCATGTTCCTGAGGCCGCGCACCTGCACGTCGGCAAGGCCGCCTGTGGAGAGGCGCATGGGCACAAGCTGCGGAGAGGCAGGCCTCTCGGGAGCGGGTGCCGGAGCCGGAGCGGCTGCAGGCTGTGCCTGCACGGGATTGAGGGCCACCTCGGCCCTTGCGGCCAGCTGCGTGGTGGCTTCGGCAAAATCCGACATGCTGGGACGCTCGAAGCGGGCCGGAACAGGGCTGGCCCCGGACACGGGCACAAGGCGGGTGTCCATGGTAAAGCCGCGGTCCTTCTGGGTGAAGGCACCGTAGATGACGAGGTCGGCGCCGGCCTGCACGCCCAGTTCCCTGGCAGCAGCAAGGTCAATGCTCTTGAGACCGGAGGCCTGGAAGAGGCTGTTGGCACGCTGCATGGCCACGGGACGGAAGCCCCGGGCCGCCAGTTTTTCCACAATGGTCTGCGGGACTACACGGGGGCCGTCTGGCAGTTCAGGCCCTGCCTGGACGGCAAAGGGGAGCACCAGAACGGTTTTTCCCGCTGCCTGCGCCGGCTGTACTCCAACAAGCACAAAGAGCAGGGCACTGATGACCCAGAGAGAGAAGAGTCTGCTTCGCGAAAGTCTTGTCATAGAGAAAACCAGCGCGGGAGTTGCCCCTGAAGGCCTTCAGGGGAGGAGCGCTGTACCTCCCAGTTAGGTTGAAGCGCCGCTTGTCCTGTCTTGTGACAGGGCCTCCTGGGGGAAGGCCGGGCGCGTCGGGGATGAGTGTATGAAAATGCGTAGTGGCAGTGAGATGACTGGCCTGCGAACAGGCGGACTGTTACGGGCCTGATGCTGACCTTGCTTTTGGACAGAATCTGCTGCCCTCCTGAGGATCAGGCCTCAAGTTCCGGGCAAAGTGGCCGACAGGATCGATCAGGACCACCAGATGGATCGTCTGGCAGAAGCCCTGACAGAAGGACCGGCGGCAGGGACCGGCAGATGCGGCGGCCTGACAGGCCCGGGATCCCCGGGATCCCGGGGGCAGGGCGTCCGGGCTAAAGAAGAAGTCCTGAACGCAGTTCCAGACTGCGGTCAAGACTTCGCGCCAGATCGCCGTTGTGGGTCACGATGACCATGGTCATGCCGAATTCACGGTTGAGATCGCGCAGAAGTGTGGCCACCTGATTGCCTGTCTTCTCGTCCAGGTTGCCGGTGGGCTCGTCGGCCAGCAGCACCTTGGGGCGCAGAAGCAGAGCCCTGGCTATGGCCACGCGCTGGCGTTCGCCGCCGGAGAGATTGGTGACGTGGCTCTGGCACTTGCTGCCAAGGCCGACCCGGTCCAGCATGTCCCTGGCTGCCGTCTCCACTTCCTGGCGGGGCAGGCCGGCAATGATGCCCGGCATGGCCACGTTCTCTTCGGCTGAAAATTCGGCCAGCAGATGGTGGAACTGGAAGACATAGCCGCAGGTTCTGTTGCGAAAGTGGGCCTGTTCCTCTGGCGTGAGGGTGGCCAGATCGCGGCCCTGGAAGGAAACCGAGCCTGAGGTAGGAGTATCAATGGCGCCCATAAGATGCAAGAGGGTGCTCTTGCCCGAGCCCGAGGCGCCCACTATGGCCAGCTGTTCGCCCTCGTCAATGGACGTGGTGACGCCCTTGAGGATTTCCAGGGTCTTGCCGCCTTCCTCGTAGGTCTTGACCACGTTCTCAAAGGTGTACAGTGCGCTCATTCGTACCTCAGGGCTTCGGCAGGCTTGAGGCGCGAGGCCTGGCGTGCCGGATAGAGGGTGGACAGGAAGCAGAGAAGCATGGCCGAGGCGCCGATGATGAGGACATCGGGCACGGTGATGATGATGGGCAGGTGATCCAGGGTATAGACGTTTTCCGGCAGCTTGATGAACTGGTACTTCTTGAGCAGGTAGCCCACGGAAAGGCCCAGGGCATAGCCCAGCATGGTGCCCACGAAACCTATCATGAGCCCCTGGTACATGAAGATGCGCCGTATCATGCCCCGGGTTGCGCCCATGCTCATCATGACGGCAATGTCCTTGGTCTTTTCCATGACCAGCATGACCAGGGTGGCCACGATGGAGAAGGAGCCGATGAGCACGACCATGGCGAGGAGAATGAACATGCCTATCTTTTCCAGCTTGAGGGCGGCAAAGAGGTTGGCATTCATGTCCATCCAGCTGCGAGCATAGAAGCGGTAGCCGACCCGTTCGTTGAGGGCGGCAGTGACTTCGTCGGCCCTGAACAGGTCCTCCACGGTGATTTCTATGCCCGAGAGATAGTCTGGCGCAAGACCCAGGAGGTCGCGGCAGGCAGACAGGGAGAGAAAGGCCATGGATGAATCGTATTCATACATGCCGGTCTTGAAGATACCAACAACGGTGAAGGGACGGATGCGGGGCTGAAAGCCTGTGGAGGAACGCTGACCCGAAGGGGAGAGGAGATTGATGCGGGAACCCAGGGCAAGCCCCAGGCGTTTGGTCAGCTCCTCGCCCAGGATGATGCCGGGAGGGGAGGTTTTGCTGGCAAGATCGGCCACAGACCCGCGCTTGATGGTCTGCAGCATGGAGAGCACCTTTGGGGCGCCAATGGGATCGATGCCGCGCAGGATGAGGCCCTTGACGCCTGTGCCTGCGCTGAGCATGACCTCGCTGTAGATGAAGGGGGTTGCGCCCCGGACACCGGGGGTGTCCAGGATGCGGTCCATGACCTCGGGATCCAGGCTGAATCCGTCGGGCAGGGAGCTCAAGACCACGCCGTGGGCATTGGCTCCGAGGATCTTCTCGCGCATGTCCGTGGTCAGACCGTTGTACACGCCCAAGACCACGACCAGGGCCGCAACGCCCAGGGCAACACCGAGCACGGACATGAGCGAAATGACGTAGATGAACGCCTGTTTCTGCTTGGAAAAGAGGTAGCGTCTTGCGACGAAGAATTCAAAACTCAAGGGCTCTCCTCTTGGTTCGTGCCAAGTCTAGACCTCGGGCCGCAGGAGCGGGAAGAGGATGACTTCGCGGATGCTGGCAGAATCCGTCAGCAGCATGACCAGGCGGTCGATGCCAAAGCCCTCGCCTGCAGCCGGCGGCATGCCGTATTCCAGGGCGCGCAGGAAGTCCTCGTCCATGCAGTGGGCTTCCTCGTCGCCGGCAGCGCGTTCGCGCACCTGCTCTTCGAAGCGGCCGCGCTGATCAATGGGATCATTGAGTTCGGAGAAGGCATTGGCCAGTTCCCTGCCGGTCATGAACAGCTCGAAGCGATCCACAAGCTGCGGATTCTCGTTGTTGCGGCGCGACAGCGGGGAAATCTCGATGGGGTATTCGTAGATGAAGGTGGGCTGAATGAGCTTTTCCTCCACGTCGAGGTCAAAGAGCTCGGCATGGAGCTTGGGCAGGGGCTCGTTCTCGGGCAGCTTGACCCCGCGCTCCTGCAGGTAGGCCTTCACCTTGCCATAGTCGTTGTAGAATTCGGGCTTGTGCTTGCCGATCTGTTCCAGGGACTCGTAGAAGGTGATCTTGTGCCAGTGGCCCGGGGTGAGGTCGATGGTTTCGCCCTGATAGGGCACCAGAGTGGTGCCGCAGACCTTCTCGGCCACGCGGCCGAACATCTCCTCGGTCATGTCCATGAGATCGTGGAAATTGGCATAGGCCCAGTAGAACTCGCAGGAGGTGAACTCGGGGTTGTGCCTCGTGTCTATGCCCTCGTTGCGGAAGTTGCGGTTGAGCTCGAAGACCTTCTCGAAGCCGCCCACAAGCAGGCGCTTCAGGTAGAGCTCCGGCGCTATGCGCATGTAGAGATCGAGATCCAGGGCATTGTGCTTGGTGATGAAGGGCTTGGCCGCGGCGCCGCCGGGGATGGGATGCATCATGGGGGTTTCCACCTCCATGAAGCCCTTTTCCTCCAGGAAATGCCTGATCTCGCTCACGATGAGGCTGCGCTTGGTGAAAATCTCGCGGGCCCTGGGGTTCACGATGAGATCCACGTAGCGCTGGCGGTAGCGGGTCTCGGTGTCCTTGAGGCCGTGGTACTTTTCGGGCAGGGGCCGCATGGACCTGGTGATGAGCTTGACGGAGGTACAGGAAACGGTGAGCTCGTCGGTCTTGGTGCGGAACATGTGGCCGGAGAGGCCCACGATGTCGCCCACGTCAAGCTTCTTCACGATGGCAAAGGCCTCGCCCAAGTGTTCCTTCTGGGCATAGCACTGAATGCGGCCCGTTTCATCCTGCAGGTGAAAGAAGATCACCTTGCCGAAGGAACGCAGGGAGACAATGCGGCCGGCAATGGCAACGACATCGCCCTGCTGCTCCAGTTCTTCCCCAGAAAGGGACGAGTAATTGTCCAGGATCCAGGAGACTGAATGCTCTTTGCGGAAATCATTGGGGAACAGGGGAATGCCTGCGTCGAGAAGATCGCAGGATTTGACGACTCTGCTCTTGATGACTTCATTGAGATTGCCCCGTTCGGCAAAGCTTTCCAGCATGGGCATGAAATAGGCAGCATGGCTGGACTTTGTGCCAAGCTTGATCTTCGGTGCTGCCTTGGTGTGGCTTTTTTCCCTCGTCTCTTCCACGAAATGCGCTCCTGGCCCCAGTAGGGGGCAATAGAATGAGGAGATACGGTAAGCCTAACTTGCCTGCTCGTCAAGAAGCTGGCGCATGGCGCCCATGTCCCTGCCAGCCCTCAACTCTTTGAGACTGCTTGCGAGATACGTACTGTCAGAGGTCATGGACTGGACACTGCAGGAAAGAGAACGCCCCGCTTTTTTGCAGGCAGGACCTGTGCGAAGGAGTACCGCATTTTGACTTTTAACTAGGGGTATGAGATAGGGCCGTCTTGCCGCAGGACATGCAGGAAGGTCTGTGTCGCGATTCTGTCCTGTCGCGGCCCCCTGTGCCGCGAACACCGCCTGCCGCATCCTGCTGCTCCGGCAGCGTTACGCCCGTTACCCCTCCTTACAGCACCATATATTTAAGGATGCCTTGTCATGCAGAAGCTTTCCATTTCCTTTCTCGGAAAAGACGGTCCTGGCATTGTTGCCACAGTCAGTCAGGGACTCAGTGACAACAACTGCAATATCCTGCAGGTGACCCAGACCATTCTCGGCGCCGAGTTCGCAGCCATCTTCATCGTGGATGCCCCGGACGAACTGACCATAGACTTTCTGCAGGACAAGCTCGAGCAGGCCCTGGGCAGAGATCAGCATGACATTTCCGTCCTGATTCGCCAGGCCTCCCACGGCGCCTGGAGCAAGCAGGTGGCCTGCCAGCCCTACGTGGTGACCACGGATGGCACCGATCAGCCGGGCCTCATCAGCACCATGGCCCGTGTCTTTGCCCGCCACAACATTAATATCGAGAACCTGAAGGCCGTCCTCGGCCACGGTGGCGAGGACCACGCGCTCTTCGTCTTCGAGATAGAAGTGCCGGAAAACGAGGATATCGGCCGTCTCAACAGGGAAATTCACAGTGCCGGCCGTTCGCTCAAGCTCAATGTCTCCATGCAGCACCGCGACATCTTCGAGGCCATGCACCGCATCACGGATTTCTAGTCGGCCCGCAATCACAGGAACGCGCAAGAGCGCTGCAGGAAGGTCAACATGCTTTCGGAACGTGAAGTCATCAGTACACTTGACATGGTGCGCAACGAGCATCTCGATGTGCGCACAGTCACCCTGGGCATCAGTCTTTTTGACTGCGTCAGCCATGACGTGGAACTCTTTATCGGCAATGTGCGGGCCAAGATAGCCCAGTATGCCAGCAATCTTGTGGCCGTGTGCAACGAAGTCGGCGACAAGTACGGCATCCCCGTCGTCAACAAGCGCATCAGTGTCAGCCCCATTGCCACAGTGGCAGCCCCCTTTTCGCCCAGGGACATGGTGCGTGTCTGCCAGGCCCTGGACGAGGCGGCTTTCGAAGCCAAGGTGGACTTTATCGGTGGCTTCTCCGCTCTGGTGGAGAAGGGCTTTGCCCGCGGGGACTGCGCCCTCATAGAATCCATTCCCGAGGCCCTGGCCACCACCCAGAGGGTGTGCTCGTCCATCAATGTGGCCAGCTCCCGCTCCGGCATCAATATGGATGCCGTGGCCCTCATGGGCCGGCAGATCCTGGCCACTGCCGCAGCCACGGCCGACAAGGGCGGCTTCGGCTGCACCAAGCTCGTGGTCTTTGCCAACATCCCGCAGGATGTGCCCTTCATGGCCGGCGCCTATCTGGGCATAGGCGAGCCGGACGTGGTCATCAACGTGGGTGTCTCCGGTCCCGGCGTGGTCAAGAAGGCCATTGACAGGGCCATAGAGAAGGGCCGCCACAGCGGCAGGCCCCTGGATCTCCTGGACGTGGCCGAGGTCATCAAGAAGACGGCCTACAAGGTGACCCGCGTGGGCGAGATGATCGGCAATGAAGTGGCCCGCCGTCTGAACATTCCCTTTGGCGTGGCCGACCTCTCCCTGGCCCCCACTCCGGCAGTGGGCGACTCCGTGGGCGAGATTTTCCAGAGCTGCGGCCTGTCCGTCATGGGCGCTCCGGGCAGCACGGCCGTGCTGGCCATGCTCAACGATGCCGTGAAGAAGGGCGGATCCTTTGCCTCCTCCTCCGTGGGCGGCCTGTCCGGAGCCTTCATCCCCGTGTCCGAAGACTCGAGCATCGAGGCTGCGGCCACCTCCGGCTTCTTGAGCATGGAAAAGCTGGAAGCGCTGACCAGCGTGTGCTCGGTGGGTCTGGACATGATTGCCATTCCCGGCGACACCCCGGCCACCACCATTTCCGGCATCATTGCCGACGAAATGGCCATTGGCATGATCAACCACAAGACCACGGCCGTGCGCCTCATTCCCGTGCCCGGCAAGGGGGTGGGCGAGAAGGTCTCCTTTGGCGGCCTGCTTGGCGAAGCCACCATCATTCCCGTGCCCAGAGGCGATGCCTCGGGCTTCATTGCCCTGGGCGGCCGCATTCCGGCCCCCATCCACAGCCTCAAGAACTAGACCCTGAACATTTCAGAAGATGCAAAGAGAGAACGGGCACGGATCGCCATGATCCGTGCCCGTTCGCCATTTGTGTCCTTTTGTCCTAGCTGACGGAGGAGGGCAGCCGGCCTTCCCTGAAGAGGGCCACGGCTTCCTGCAGCCGTTCGGTGTCCTCTTCCTCGCGCATGAGGCGGCCAATGTACTGCATCTGCCGGCGCTTTGCCTCCCTGGAGGTAATGCGCCTGAGCTCCCTGAAGGCCGTGAGCAGGTCGGGAGCCAGGTCGAGCTGTTCGAGCTCGCTCATGGGCAGGGCCGAGAGGTCCTTGCCGAGTTCCTGCAGGGCAGCGCTGTCGCGCTTGCGCTGGGAACGGCTGACGCGTTCCTGTTCTTGCATGTCGGATTCGGAATCGAACTGATACTTTTTCTTGCGTGGCATATATGGTTTCCGTGCAGACAATGCTCTCCCTGAAGAGGCACAGTCTTTTTCGAGTCGCTGGGGTGAGAAGGGGCTTTGTTTCGTGACGGCGCAGGGCGCGCTTTTTCCTGCCTGCCCCCTGCCATGGGCTCAGAAGGTAGCAGGAGCAGGGCACGCTGACAAGCCGAGGCCGAGGGCAAAAAACAGTTCCCTGCCCGCATGGTTCCTGCTGATGCGTGCTGCCTCAGTACCCACGAAAAGGCAGTCCCTAAGGATTCATGAGAGCAGGGAGCTCCTGCCATGTCCGGGCAGGCACATGCACTTTTCGCCTGCGCCTTTTGCGTGTACACTTTTGGGCGAACATTTTTGAGCAGGAGGTTTCTGCCCCATGGTTCGCCGCGGCCCTGAGCGTCAGGAGCCTGCCTGCAAAGACAGTTTTGTTCTCAAGAAACGGAGAAATTCATGGAAACACGCAGTACGGATATAACCGAAGGGCTGCATGCGCTCGGCAAGGGCGGATCCCCTGTGCCGCAGCAGTCCCCGGGCATTGACATTCTCGAGGCCTTCCCCAACCGCTTTCCCGGCAGGGACTACATCATCAGCATCTCGTTTCCGGAGTTCACCTCCCTGTGTCCGGTGACGGGTCAGCCGGACTTCGGAACCATTGTCCTCGAGTACATCCCCCATGAGCGCTGCGTGGAGTCCAAGAGCTTCAAGCTCTACATGTTTGCCTACCGCAACCACCACTCCTTCATGGAGACCATCACCAATACCGTGCTGGAAGACATCTGCACCCTGCTTAACCCCAACTGGGCTAGGGTCAGGGGCCTCTTTGTGCCCAGGGGCGGAACCAGGCTTCATGTCTTTGCCGAAGAATACAGAAAGGATCTTGATGACGAGCACCGTGCACGGATCAGGGAACTTGTGCGCGAGTGGAAGTCCGAACCCGACCCGCACAGGGGCTGAGGCTCCTTATTTTCACGAAGAAGCCGGGATCCCGCGCCCCCGTTTCTGATGCAGGAGTTGGGTTGTCTGGAGGCGGTGCGAGCGTTTCGGTTCAGAATCGGAACAGGAACACCGGAAATGCTCATGGAAGTGGAACACAAGAGTGTCTGCCGCTGGCTCGGCGTCTGGATTTGTCTTGTCTGCGGCCTGACAGTGCAGACTTCTCTGGATTTGCGTCTGCTTACCGAGGAGATGGACCGTTCGGTCCGGGCCGAGGCAGCCCTGCAGGCACAGCTTCTGGCCGCCAGGGTGCAGTCTGCCCGCAGCCTGGCGAACATGGATCTGGATGAATTTCTTGCCAGGCCCCTGGTCTTCGACATGATGGAAAACCGGAGGATCAGGGCCTGCGCCGTTCTGACCAGGGATCGCTTTCTGGAAGCCCAGGAACGGCAGCCGGACGGCAGTCTTGCGCCTCTGGCAGAAGACTTTCCCTCCACGGTCTGGACCGGTCAGGCACTGCTGGAAGACGGCCAGGACATTCTTGGCAAGGTGCTGGTGGAGCTTGATCACAGGCCCCTGGAGCTGCGTCTTGAGAGCGTGCGTTCCCAGGCCCTCTGGCATCTGGCCCTCACCAGTCTTGGCACAGGCGCCCTGCTGCTTGTCCTGAACGGCCTGCTTGTGCTCATGGGCCGCAGGCGCACAAGAAAGCCCGAGCCTGTGCAGAAGCTGGAACTCAGGGAGTGAGCAGATCTCCTGTTCCCCTGTCTCTGTGGCGTTGCGGCCGGCTTGAGGACAAACGTCCCGCGCACCTCACGCCTGGAGCCTGTCAGACATTGCATTTTCCCAACAAGCGCACCCGGAGGAATATATGGGCTTTTTTTCCAAGATAAAGAAAATCTTCGGCTCTTCCGAGCCAAAGCCTGAAAAGAAACAGGACGAAGAACTGAGCAGGGACGTACAGCCTGCCGAGGAAGCGGCTGCCGCGTCGAGCGCCGAGCCGGGCTCGGGTCCTGCAGGAGAACAGACCTCCGGGAAACAGACTGAAGACCAGCCCGCCGAACTGCCATCTGAACAGGCAGAAGAAAAGGCTCAGGAAGAAGACGAGAAAAAGGCCCGGGAAGAGCGTACCGAAGAAGCAGCCGGAGAGCTCCAGGCTGCAGAGGAGGGCGCCAGGCCCGTAGAAGAGCCCCAACAGCCAGCTGAAGAGTCCAGGGCGCAGAGCCCCGAGTCCGATATGCCTTCTGCCGAGACGGCTGGCGAGATGGCTGGCGAGACGTCCGAGGTGGAAGTTGTCCTGACAGAGGTCGTGGACAGCACGTCTGCCACAGTGTCTCGCAGTCCGGAAGAAGAGCCCGGACAGGCCCGCACAGAGACAGCCGAGACGGACAGGGCACAGACCGAACAGACTGGTACAGGGACCGCACAGGCTGCAGAACTTGAGTCTGTGGTCGTCACCGAAACAGTCAGCGAGATGGCCAGCGAGACGGTCACGGCAACTGTGACCGAGCCTGTTCCTTCCAGGGAAGAGGACAAGGCTGCAGACAAGGTGCAGGCCGAAAGCACGGAGGGTGACACGAAGAAGGCCCCCCAGGATCCCTCCTGGGCTCTCTTTGCGGCGCCCCGTGCCCAGGAAAAGGCTGAAGACAAGGCTGAAGAACAGCCTGCCGGCGAGCCGGAAGAAAAGCCTGCAGCTGTTGTGACAGAGGCTGTCCCCGAGACTGCCCCGGAAACTGTCACCGAAGCTCCGGTGGAAGCCGAAGCTGCGAGCGG
>DXHV01000056.1 GCA_019113165.1 Candidatus Desulfovibrio intestinipullorum | reverse complement strand
CCTTGCCGGATGTCTTGTTGCCAGGTGTCCTGGCGGACGTCTTTCCAGACGTCTTTCCAGGCGTCTGGCCGGGTCTGGCTTCGCCCTTCCTGTCCTGTTTTTCTGCCCTGTCGGCGGCCACAAGCTTGCGCAGCTTCTGGAGCATGACGAGCATCTCCGAGGCATGGGGATCGCCCAGCCGCTGCGCGCAGAAGATGAAGGCCTCGATCAGATGGGAGCAGTCGCAGCGCGGGCCAAGGTTCATGGACTTGCCGTAGGTGCGGGCAAAGTCGTTGTGGATGCCCAGGGAATAGGCCTCCGTGAACTGGCCGATCAGAAAGACAAAGACGGCGAGATCCCCATTCCCCAGGGCATGGGCCTGCAGATAGCCCAGCATGCTTGAGCAGTGCTCGTGAAGATCCTTCACCCGGTCCGGGGAGAGCCTCTTGCGGTTGCGGCGGTAGAGGTCGATGTCTGTCAGGTACAGAAGCCTGCTCAGGGTCAGGGCAATGGCCAGCAGGTCGTTCTTCCTGCAGCCCCACTCGAGCTGGGGCATGAGCTCGCTCTCCCGCTCCAGGCGCTTGTCCACCGGGAGCCTGTCGAGCTGCTCGAATTCCCTGAGGACCTTCAGGCTCACGGCCCGCGGCTCGTGGAGCCTGCTGGCCACGGCAAGCCATTTCTTGACCTGGCCTTCCTTCCTTGGCACCTGCCACAGGCCAAAGTGGGCGATCTCCGCCAGGGAGGCAGCCGCAGGGCCGTAGCCCTGCGAGGCGCAGTGCTTCAGGGACTGCAGGGTCTGCATCCGCATCTCCTCGTTCTGGCCGGAGAGCATGAGCAGGTAGAGGCAGCGCTTGTGGCGGGCACAGGGGGCCTTGTCCAGCGGCGGCCTGGCCAGGGCCATGAGGTGGTTGCGCCACTGCTTCTGGTCGCGCAGGTTCGCCTCCATCAGGTTCTCCCAGGCAACGGTGACCAGGGGCTCGGCATAGCCGAGTTCTGCGGCCCGGAGCAGGAGCGGGACGCTCGCGCTGCGCGTGTCCTCGAGTTCCATGAAGAGGTCGGCAAGGGCGGCCATGGACTGCGGGTGCATGTAGGAGCAGCACTTTTCCAGAATGTGCTGCGCCTCGACCTTGCTGTCCAGGTCCCCGCGCAGATGGGAAATGAGATCGGCATAGAGGCAGCCCGCGTCCAGGTTGCCGGTCTTCCAGGAGCGCTCGAGCCACATGAAGCCTGCGTCGAAATTGGTGGCGAGAAAGTGGCCGGAGCAGTAGAGAGAGCCGTACTTGTACATGGCATCGGACCAGCGGCTTGCGGCAGCCAGCCTGAGCATGTCCAGGGCCGTATCCAGGTATTCCCTGGGAAACTCGCTGCCCGGCATGCGCACGGCGAGCTCGAAGAAAAGGTTCAGGGCATCCCAGCAGCCGCCGCGGGCCGACTCGAGCAGGCGGTAGGCAAGCTGGCAGGCCCGCGTGTAGGGCACCTCGATCACGCCCTCGAGCCAGGCTCTGGCATAGAGGAGCACGCAGTGCTCGACGAACTTGCCGGCGCCATTGGACAGGGCCCACAAGAGTTCCCTGGAGCGGGGGCCCTTCAGCTCCCTCGTGGTGACCTTGTCGAGCAGGGCCACATAGGCCGCCTGAAAGCCCTCGACACACAGGCTGATGAGAAGATCCTGGCCTGCCTGCACATCCCTGGGCAGCAGGTAGCCCGAGATCCTGTTCACGGCCACGCAGTAGGTGGCCAGGGTGGAGCCCCGCTCCTGCAGGCGCACAAGTTCTCCCACCAGGGCCTCGCGATCCGGGTTGTAGCTCAGCTGGCGCATGAGGGAGGCAGCGCCGGTCTCCAGGGGATCGTTCCTGTGGGATTTGACCCAGCGGGTGAGCACCCGGGTCAGGGGCTCTGCGCCGTAGTAGAGCCTGAAGCGGGGCCGCCCGGGGGCTTGCCTGGCAACCCGGCTGGCAAAGTGTGAAGCCATGCAGGAACCTCGTTTGTGTTCGGGAGTGAAGGGAAAGGCGTGGACAGGCCGGCCCGGAACAACAGGCTGGCCCGGAACAACAGGCTGGCCATTCTGCCAGACTGGCCAGTCGAGCCTGAAAGGGGCAGACAGGCAGGGGCAGGCCTGAACAGGGGCACAAGGGGGCCTGGGGAGCCCCGCACGCCCCGAGGCATGGAAGGGTTCGGGGCGGGCTCGGGCCTCTGCTCTACTCGGCGGCCGGCTTGGCGTGGGCGCAGGAGGCGCAGGAGGAGCAGGGGGACTTGCCCTGGGCTGCCAGGGCCTCGGCGCGCTTGACGTTGTTGACAAAGGCCTGGTTCACGGGGCCAATCTTGTAGGGGAAGGGATTTTTCTTGAGCGGACTGGGCATGCTCAGAAGGCGGCTGGTACGAGTGCTCTGGCAGGCAGGGCAGGCGGGCAGGACCTCGTCGTCCTCGAAGAGCAGTTCCTCGAAGTGCTTGCCGCAGTCTTCACAGACAAAGTCGAAAAGGGGCATGGAGCGGTCTCCTGTAGGGGCAGGGCCCTGGTATGGTGTGCCGTTTTCCCCGGACAGGCCCTTGTCCAGGGCTGAAAGAGCGGGACAGAAAGGACAGCAGGGGGAACAGGCTCTGATACGGAGCCCTTGGCTTGGGAATTGTGCCGGGACGCAGGATACGGTGTCCCGCACGGGTCCCCTGGCGCGTGGCGCCATGGGGGACAGCTCAAAATGATAGGCATTTGAGGGAGATCTGTACAGGGCCTTGCCGGGACTTTCTTTGTGCAGGGGGCCGGGCGAGCCGCGAGAGCCCTGGCAGGGCTCTCGCAGGAGCACGGAGAGCTGCGGGGGAAAGCAGGAGCCCCGGGAGCCTGAGAGAGCAGGGGGGCCGAGGGCGTCTCTGGAGGGATTTTTGGGAGGGAATTTCTGGAGGCCAGGCCTCAGAAATCACGAATGGGCCGTCTTTCGTGACAGACGGAGAGGACAGTTCCTGCGGCCGGTCTCCCGGGGATCGGATCCCCCTTTCCCTGCGGCCTTCGTTTTCTTGCCGGCGTATGTCATGGAATAAGAGGAGCTTAAGGCCAGACAGGAGCCATGGACAAGGCAAAAAGGCGTAAATAGTTCGTATTGGGAGTTGACCTTTTGGGGTTTTTGGTCTCAAGATTAACAGAGCACTTGTGTGGTGCAAAGCAAAAGCCGTGCCAATCCGGGACATCCCCGGCGGGCAGCCCCTGCACCACATGGGTTTCAGAGCCGGTCAGTCTGTTTTTTGCCGGTTTCTGTGTCTCCTTATGCCATTTCTTTGCCATTTCTTTTACCCACGGAGGGGGTCATGACGGACGAACAGCAAGAGCAGCTTGAAGACGCTTTGGACCATCTGGATCAGGCACGTCAGATTTTCCTGGAGTTGTCGGAAAGCGTGGTTGCCGAAGACAGCAATCCTGACGACGAGGAAGAGGACAACGCCAACCTCGCTGATGAATTTGAGAATGTTCTCGTCACCATAGAGGAACTTGTGGAGTCCATCGAGAGCCTGCGTGAGTCTCTCTAGTGTCTAATTACAAAAATCCATCATGCTACATGCGTCTGAAAATACAGTGATTTTCAATCGATAGCAGTATGTGGACTAATAAAATTAAACACTAGGGCCCGGAGCACAGTCCCGGCCGCAAGGAGCCTGCGCCCTTTGGCGTGCAGGCACAGAGGGACTGTCAAGGAGAGATCTGTATCATGATTACAAGGGAGGAGGCTCTGACCCTTCTTGCCGAAAACGGGGTGCGAGAGCATCTTTTGCAGCATTCCCTTGCCAGTGAGGCCGTCCTGCAGGGACTGGCCGAGCATTTTGGCGAGGATGCGGAGCTGTGGTCCAGGACCGGGCTTCTGCACGACCTGGATTACCCGAAGACCGAGTCCTGTCCCGAGCGGCATGGCCTGGAGGCTGCCGAACTCCTTGCGGGCAGGCTGCCCGAGGAGGCCCTGCAGGCCATACGGGCCCACAACAGCGAACACACGGGCACACCGGTGCAAAGCCGCTTCGATGTTGCCCTGCGCTGCGGCGAGACGGTCACCGGGCTGGTGACTGCCGCTGCCCTGGTGCGCCCCACGGGCATCACGGGCATGGAAGTCAAGAGCCTGAAAAAGAAAATGAAGGACAAGGCCTTTGCGGCCGGTGTCAGTCGCGACATCATCAAGTCCTGTACGGACATGGGGTTGACCCTGGAAGACTTCCTGGGCCTGGCCATTGCCTCCATGGCGGCCAGGGCCGGCGAACTGGGTCTTCTCAAGGAGACGGCTGCCTGAGTCCGGGATTCAAAAAAGGCATGTTGTGTCCATCCCTGTGCACACAAGGGGCTGCCCCTGTCCCCCTGCCTGCCCGCCCTTCGGAACGAGCGGCCAGGCAGGGTTTTTCCGGGGACCGCTTGCAGAGCCTTTTGTGCACAGGGCAGAGGTCTGCCGGATGCCTGTCTGCCGGAGCCATACGGCTTTGGGGTGCACAGGTCGTCCGGGCTTCAGGGCTTCTGCATGAGGGGGACGGAATATGCCTTGTCTTGTGTACAGAGCCCTGCCCCCCTGTCCGTTCGCCTGAATCGCGAGCCCTGCTCCCGGGAGCCGGGGCCCCTGGCCTGATCCTGCACACGGCCCTGTGAGGCCCGTTTCCCTGTCCCCCGCAGCCTTTTTTCGGAACGCAACTTTCGGAACGCAACTTTCGGAACGCAACTTTCGGAACGCATTTTCGGACGTATCTAAGGAGCGCCATGCAGCCCCGCTATTCCCATGTCTTCTTTGATCTGGACGGAACCCTGACCGACTCGGCGCCGGGTATCCTCAACTCCTGCGAGTACGCCCTCTCGCATATGGGCCTGACCATACCGCGCAGCGAGCTCTATGCCTTCATAGGCCCGCCGCTGCTTGATTCCTTCACGAAGGTCACGGGCAGCAGGGAGAAGGGGCAGGAGGCCCTGCGCTATTATCGCGAGTACTTTTCCGAAAAGGGCCTCTACGAGAACAGTGTCTATCCAGGGATTGAAGGTCTGCTGGCAAGGCTCTCTGAGGCCGGCTGCCGCAACGTGCTGGCCACGGCCAAGCCCCTGGTCTATGCCGTGCGCATTCTGGAGTACTTCGGACTGGATCGTTACTTTGCCCACATGGGCGGGGCGGACCTGAACGGCCCCGTGCGTTCCAAGAAGGGCGTTCTGGAGCGCGATCTGGCCGAGACCGGGGCGAACCCGGGAGACGTGCTTATGGTCGGAGACAGGAGCGATGACGTGAACGCGGCCCTGGACCTGAACCTGGCCTGTGCGGCCGCAGGCTGGGGCTACGCGGCGCCAGGCGAAGTGGATCACGCAACCTTTGTCTGTGCCAGGCCAGCGGACGTGGCCGACCTGGTTCTGTCCTGATTCGATTTTCTGTCACACGCTGGCCTGTCCTGCGGCTGGTCCTGTCTTCCCGGAGGTTTCGTTTCGATGAAAGCATGCATTGGTGTCATAGGCGGCAGTGGCCTGGACAATCCGGATCTCTTTGTGCCCGAGAGCCAGATCCAGGAGGAAACGGCCTTTGGCCTGCCCTCAAGCCCCCTGCGCAAGGGGCATTTGAAAGAGAGCGGCCTTGAGCTTGTGCTGCTCTCGCGGCATGGTCTCGGGCACACCATTCCCCCGCACCGCGTGAACCACAGGGCCAACATCATGGCCCTGAAAAATGCCGGCTGCACCTACATCCTGGCCACTACAGCCTGCGGATCCCTGAGGGAGGATCTGCACCCGGGCATGCTGGTGGTGCCGGATCAGTTCATTGACGCCACCCACAATCCCGTGACCTTCTTCGACACCTTTGCCGCCGGCGAGATCCACCACACCATCATGGCCGACCCCTTTGCGCCGGCCCTGCGCAGCGCCCTGCTTGCGTCCGCGCAGGAGTGCGGCATCCCTGCTCATGACGGTGCAACGCTTGTCAGCATAGCAGGTCCCCGCTTCTCCACCAGGGCCGAGTCACGCATGTACAGGAGCTGGGGCTGCGATCTCATCAACATGACTGTGGCGCCGGAGTGCATCCTGGCCAACGAGGCGGGCATTCCCTACGCGGCCATGGCCATGGTCACGGACTACGACTGCTGGGACGAAAACCGCCCGGCCCTGGGCATAGAGGAAATCTTTGCGGTCATGAAGGACAATGTGAACCACATCCTGGCCATATTGCTGAAGACCTTTGCGAAGATTGCTGCGCAAGGCTAGGGGCAGGGAATCGCTTCCAGCTTCAGGACGACAGGACATGCGCCCTTTCAGAGGGAGCGAGAAAGCACAAAAAGGGCCGTCTGCCGGCTCCCCGGATTGCTGGGGAACAGGCAGGCGGCCCTTGTGTCGTGTCGTCGTGTCGTGCGGACCCTCTTCAGGGGGCAGATCCCTGAAGAAGGCTTTGTCTTGTGCTCTTGTGCCTGCCCTGCAGGGGCAGGCAGAAAGGGAATGCAGGGGATGGGATTAGAACTCCCAGGCGAGGTTCAGGCCAATGTTCACGCCCGTGTAGTTTTCACGGAAGAACTCGCCGCCCACTTCCAGCTGGGCCGTGAAGTCCCTGCTGCTTGTGAGCGTGAGGCCTGCCTGCACAAGCAGGCTGTCCCTGCCGGGCAGTTCGGAGTCGGACGCGAAGCCCTGGTCCTCGTAGCCGCGGAAGGCGGCGGAGGTGGCAAAGGTTGCGTCCAGCAGCTCGTGGCGCCAGGCAGCCAGCACGTCCAGTCCTAAGGTGGTGCCATTGGCAAGGGTTGTCTGCCAGCCCGCGTGGGCGCCCAGGTTCATGAGCAGGGAGTCGTAGACGGTGTCCTCCACGTCCAGGCGGGCGGCGCCGGCCTTGCTTTCCTCCAGGGAGGGACGGTGCAGGAAGGCATACTCGAAGAAGGCCAGGGGCCCCATGGTGACAAAGCCTGCCTCGGTGTTCAGGTGCGCATCCCAGCCGAAGCCTGCCTGCAGGGAGCCTGCCAGAGCGGACCAGCGGCTCTCGGCCTGCCTGTTGTAGCCGTTGATGCGGATGTCGCGGTCCATCTCGCCGCTCTCGATGCCGATGCGGCCCTGGCCCGTGAGATAGAAGCCGTTCCAGGAGTCCGGGGCAAGGAGGGCCTGCAGGCCCACGAAGGCGGACTTTGTGTCGGCCTGGGCCTCTTCGCTGTCCTGCACATGGGTGCGCCGTGCGGCCAGGGCCACGTGGAAGCCCAG
>DXHV01000055.1 GCA_019113165.1 Candidatus Desulfovibrio intestinipullorum | reverse complement strand
GTCGTTGTCATCATCGAAGAGGCTTCGTCTCGGCATGAGATTCTGGAGTTCCGGACCGCCCGTCCTGAACTCGCCGTCACGAAAGGCGTGCTCCAGAAAATGCCGTGTCTCCTCCGGTCTGAGTCCTTCCTGCTCTATGAGCGCAGCCAGATCCTCTTCCTTGCGTTCGGCGACGTAGACCTTCCAGTCATCTGCCACGGAGGCAGACGACATGTTGAGGTTGGCCACGAAGCCTTCAATGAGTTCCTTCTTGCTGCGCAGCTCAATGCTGGAATTGACGGCCGTGGCAATGCTGGCAAGAATGGTCTTGTCCTCGCCCTGCGAAGCCTTGTACTTTTCGACCAGCATGAGGATGTAGTCGATATTGATCTCCACCTGCCGCATCAGCTCCATCTCGAAGACAATGTCCGAGCTGACGTCCTCCTTGTCGCCCTGCCGTGTAGTCCTGTGCTTCTGGTACAGATCCAGGTAGACGCTCTGGTAGTCCTGAAATTCCCGTGGTGTGAGAATCTCCTTGCCTTCAAAAGAGTCAAAGGCCGACAGGATGTTGCGCACACGCAGAATTGAGCCGAAGAGCGCGATGAACTCCTTTTCCTTCTCCTCGCCGAGGAACTCGCTGCCAAGAGGGAAGCTGGTCTGCATGTCGGCCACCAGTTCCGCATAGCCTGGAACATGACGCACAGAGCCGTCCGGCTTTTCCTCGTCAAAGCCGTTGTAGTAGTCCTCGAAGGGCTTCAGAATGACAATGCCGCCTGCGTCCTTGTTGCCGAAGAGCGCTATGGCCTCATCCGTCTCCTTTTGCAGGTCACGGAAGCAAACAATGTTACCGAAGGTCTTAACAGAATTGAGGATACGGTTTGTGCGGGAAAAAGCCTGGATGAGGCCGTGGTACTTGAGGTTCTTGTCCACCCACAGCGTATTCAACGTGGTCGCGTCAAAGCCGGTCAGGAACATGTTGACAACTATCAGAAGATCTATGTCCCTGTTCTTCATCCGCATGGACAGATCCTTGTAATAATTCTGGAACTTGTCCGCAGACGTGTCAAAATTCGTGTTGAAGGCCCTGTTGTAGTCCGCTATGACAGAGTCAAGAAAATCACGCGAGCTCGTGTCAAGGCCTGTCGTGTCAAAGCTGTCGTCCGGATCGTCCTCGTTCGGATTGTAACTGAAGATGGTTGCTATGGTCAGCGAGGATTTTCTTTCTGCAAGCTGCTTTTTGAACTCCTTGTAATAGAGCATTGCAGCCGGGATGGAGCTGACGGCAAAGAGCGAGTTGAAGCCGGCAACGCGCTTGTCCTTCAGGGTATAGAAGCTGCTGCGCTTTGTCTTCTGATCAAAATGATCAAGCGTATAGGTGACGATGTTGCTGATACGCTGTGGTGCGTTCAGGATCCTGTCTGTATCGATTCTGGAAATTCGCTCGTCCCTGATATTATCGGCTTCCCTGAACGTATTGATGTAGTCGATGCGGAACGGCAGCACATTGCCATCGTTGATGGCATTGACAATGGTGTAGGAATGAAGCCTGACACCGAATGTCTGCTCCGTGGTCTGCTGAAAGATGCTGCTGCCTCCTCCGGTGTTCTGCGCAAAGATGGGTGTGCCTGTGAATCCGAACAGGTAGTATTTCTTGAAGTTTTCGACGATGGCTGCGTGCATTTCTCCGAACTGAGATCTATGACACTCGTCGAAAATCATCACGATGTTCTTTGAGTAAATCTCGTGCTTTTTGTTCTTTTTTATAAAAATACCAAGCTTTTGAATGGTGGTGATGATGATTCTTGTTTCCGGATTGCCAAGCTGTTCGGTGAGAATTCTGACAGAGGTATTTCCGTTGGCGGCACCTTTCTGGAAGCGGTCGTACTCGCGGATGGTCTGATAGTCGAGGTCCTTTCTGTCGACAACAAAGAGGACCTTGTCGATATAGGGCAGCTTTGTGGCAAGCTGGGCAGTCTTGAAGGAAGTCAACGTCTTGCCAGAGCCCGTAGTGTGCCAGATGTAGCCGCCACCATTGATGGTACCGGCCTTTTTGTAGTTATGCGAGGTCTCTATCTTCTGTAGGATGCGCTCTGTAGCCGTAATCTGGTAGGGACGCATCACAAGCAGCAGCTTTTCCGAGGTGAACACGCAGAACCTGGCAAGGATGTTTAGCAGTGTATGCTTGCAGAAAAACGTCGAGGTAAAATCAACCAGATCCGCTATGATGTTGCTGTTGGCATCGGCCCAGTACGAGGTGAACTCAAAGCTGTTGCTGGTCTTCTTGCTCTTGCGCTTTCCAGAGGCAGTAAGCTCCCTGATATGTGCATCACGAGTGGTGTTCGAATAGTACTTGGTGTGTGTGCCGTTGGAAATGACAAAGATTTCCACGTATTGGTACAATCCTGACGAGGCCCAGAAGCTGTCTCGCTGGTAGCGTTTGATCTGATTGAAGGCTTCACGGATGGCGACGCCTCTGCGCTTCAATTCCACATGCACCAGGGGAAAGCCGTTGACAAGGATGGTCACATCGTAGCGTGTTTCGTGTATCCCGCCAGTTTGAACGTACTGATTGATAACCTGGAGGTGGTTGTTGTGGATGTTCTTCCTGTCAAAGAGTGTGATGTTCTTGCTTAGGCCGTTATCGCGCTTGATAACAACAACGCCCTTCTCCTGGATAAGAGAGGTCTTCTCCTCTATGCCCAGCTTTTCACTCGCAAGCTGTGTCCTGAAAAGAGAAGTCCATTCCCTGTCCGAGAAGGTATAGTCGTTCAGCGCCTCAAGCTGCCTGCGCAGATTGGTGATCAGCTCGGCTTCGCTGTGAATGGGAAGGTATTCGTACCCCTGTTCTGTCAGCTGCCTGATGAAGGCCTTTTCCAGATCGGCTTCGCTCTGATAGGAGTCAGAACGGATCTTCGCCGGAGTGAACTCCGCGACGACGGTGGACTCGGGCGCTTCAGCGACTATGTTGTAGGCGTTACTCATGGGATTTCTCTTTGAATGTTAATAGCTTGTCTCGGTAATACTCGTACTGCTTGCGTCTGGCTGCGATTTCGACGGGAAGACCAGAGGTCAGGTCGTTGCAGAGGGCGTCAAAGCGGTCGAGGATATCGACGATGCGCTGTTGTTCGGAGAGAGGGGGAACTGGAACCTGAAAATTTTGGAGCATTGGTAATGTTATATATGGAACAGAAGCTTTTTTAGCATTTTTTAAAATGTAACTACGAATATATGATTTCAAATATAAAAATAAAAATTTTGGAATTATATTTTTAAAATTAAAAATAACATAAGTTCTTTGATATGCATTAAATTTCCCAGAGTAAAAATTTAAATGCCCTATTTTGCTACCATTTCCTGATATTAATATAGCAGTTGTATCGAATGCATATGTATTTATTTTAGATGGATATTCATCACATGTAAAGAAAGGATATTTCCCATTTTCAACCATTGCGTTAGCATTTAATCTTCCGGTTGTGATAGTTCCACATAAATCTACAAGATTATAAATAATTGTATCCTGTGAGGAAGTGAATAATTTTTGTCTATAAAATTCATACTGCTTCTTCCTCGCCTCCAGCTCCGCCTCCAGCTCCGCCTCCAGCTCCGCCTCCAGTTCCGTGAAGGTATCAAGGATGCGGACAATTTCCTGTTGCACAGGAAGAGGAGGAACAGGAACAGGTATTGTTGAGACTACATTACTCATCAGCTTGGGGTTGCCCATACCATAATTTACATAATTTTTAGCTTTCAAAGAAAGATAAAAATATAAAAATTTTATTAAAATATTTTCCGATTTAATTTTTAGTAGGCCACATACATTTGTAATATTAAATTTTCCATTTCTATAAAAAATAGAACCTGCATTTGCACCATCAGTCGTCCAAGTTATATATTCACCATCATAAGCAAATGTTGATATTTTCCCTAATATGCCGTTATTCTCAGTTTGAGAAGAATACACGGGAAATGGGCCATTATTATCTCGAATATAATCTTTAGAAATAACTTTTCCTCTATTAATTGCACATATTTCACCAAGATTTTTATACTCAACTCCGTCAGGACACAGTTCCGCAATAAGCCGGTCAAGCCTGCTTCCAACCGCTTCCTTGTTCTCCTCCAGCAAATCCATCAGCGACCTCATAGGCCTATCCCTCTATTTCCTTGATAATCTTGTCAATCTCAGTGCGAAGAAGTTGTTCACGCTGCACAATCTCTTCAATCTGTCTGTTCAACGCAACGATATCGACCTGCTCGCGTGTGTCTTCCTGCTCAACATAAGTGGAGACGGACAGATTGTAGTCCTGCGCAGCAACGTCATCATTGGAGACAAGTTTGGCAAAATAGTCGATGTCCTTGCGTTCTGTGAACGTCTTGAGAATCTTCTCAGAGTTCTCTGCCGTCAGCTTGTTGGCGTTGGTCACTTTGACACATTCAGCAGACGCATCGATGAAGAGGACAGAATTGTCTGCCTTTGATCTCTTCAGCACCATGATGCAGGTAGCGATGGTTGTTCCGAAGAAAAGATTGTCAGGAAGCTGAATAATGCAGTCGATGAAGTTGTTGTCGACAAGGTACTGACGGATTTTCTTCTCCTTGCCGCCCCGGTACATCACGCCAGGGAAGCAGACAATGGCCGCCGTTCCGTTGGTCGCAAGCCAGGACAGGCTGTGCATGACAAAGGCAAGATCGGCCTTGGATTTTGGCGCCAGGACGCCGGCAGGAGAAAATCTCGGATCATTGATGAGTGTGGCGTTGTCCTCGCCTTCCCATTTGATGGAGTAGGGAGGATTGGACACGATGGCTTCAAAGGGCTCGTCATCCCAGTGCTGCGGAGCAGTCAGCGTATCGCCCAGGGCAATGTCGAATTTGTTATAATCGACATCGTGCAGGAACATGTTGATGCGGCACAAGTTGTAGGTCGTGATATTGATTTCCTGACCGAAGAATCCGGTTGTGACATTCTCTGTGCCGAGAATCTTGGCAAATTTCAGCAGCAGAGACCCTGAGCCGCAGGCCGGATCATAGACTTTGTTCACACTTGTCTTGCCAACTGTGGTGATGCGGGCCAGCAGTTCGGACACTTCCTGAGGGGTGTAGAACTCTCCGCCGCTCTTGCCGGCATTGGAGGCGTACATGCCCATCAGAAATTCGTAGGCATCACCGAAGGCGTCGATGGTGTTGTCCTTGTAGTTGCCAAGCTGCATGGCCTGAACGCCATGCAAAAGCTTGCGCAGCTTGGCATTGCGGGCAGGGACATCAGTGCCAAGCTTGTTGTTGTTGACATCGACGTCGTCAAATAATCCCTTGAAATCGCTTTCACTGTCCGTTCCTGCGGCAGAATCTTCAATATGCCTGAAGATGCGATCCAGGGTCTCGTTCAGGTTCTCATCATTGTCTGCCCTTTTGCAGACATTGGCAAAGAGTTCGCTCGGCAGAATGAAAAAGCCCTTGATCCGGACCATGCTCTTGCGAACCTTTTCAGCACGGGAATCATCGATCTCTTCATAATTGAAATTCGAATCCCCGGACTCTGCCGTCCAGACATTGATGTAATTGGTCAGATTCTCCGAGATGTACCGGTAGAAGAGGACACCAAGGACATACTGCTTGAAGTCCCAGCCATCCACACTGCCACGCAGATCGTTGGCTATGTTCCAGATGGCACGGTGCAGCTCGGCACGTTCCTGTTCTTTTCTGTTGTCTGTTGGCATGGCGCGCTCCTTCATGACTGTTTGCTGTTCCTTATCAGGAAAGCCCCTGTGTTGCCAACAGCTGATAACGAAACAAGGTACACAGCAACGTGCCATGTACCTTGTCCTGAGCTTCTCCAGATTCTTCTGAACGTCATACCTCCCTGCGGGCGCTTTCGGGATCGTCCAGCCCCAGATTCCTGCTCTTGCCTGCCACCTGCTCGGACAGGGCATCAGGCGAGATCCAGCCTTCCTCGTAAAGCGCCACTTCCAGGGAGGTCACGGCCTCTTCCACCTGGGGCTCGACAATGCCCCGGCTTGCCGCATCCATGTGGCCCAGGACCTCTTCGGCCTGATAGTGGGCCAGGGCTCCGGCAATTTCCGGCCAGGCCGTGCGGCGGCCCACATTGTTGCACAAATAGAAGAGTTCCCTGTGCACCGGCCTGAGCCAGATAAACTCGGCCGTGGGCAGCACCCCCTTGCTGCGTGCGGCCTCGTAGAGCGCCAGCAGGGCCAGGTTGCGCCAGGTGCTGTGCGGCCGCAGGGCCTTCTGCACAAGGGGACTGTTCAGGGCCTGCTCGCAGAGTGCCCGGGTGGCTGCGTTCAGATGCGTGTCCAGCAGGTAGGGGTGCCCCTTTTGTGCCGGGATGCGAAAGGGCGGAGTCCACTGCCAGCGAGCCTTGCGGGCCTTTTCGGGAGCCCTGAAGGACAGGGAGAGCTCGTCCAGCAGGGCCTGAGCCTCGTTCTTGTGGTCGCTGGCAAAGAGCATCCAGGCACAGGAGAGCTTGGCCAGTTCCGGGGGGAGCTTGTGCCAGCCGGCCCACCTGGGCCCAAGCTGGGCGGCAAAGAGCCTTCGTGCCCTTTCCCGGTCCAGGGCAAGGCCCTTGTGCGTGCGGCCAAGCCAGGGCGAGTCCGCCCGGGCCAGGTTGTCCGGACCGACAATGTCCTCCCGTGCCACGGGCCTGCCCCCTCCCTGTGCCGGAGAAAGCAGCAGACCGTGGTCCACGGCCAGCTGCACGGGCTGTCTGCCGGCCCGCCAGGGGCCGCGGTCCAGGGGCTCCTCAAGCAGGCTCACCGGCCAGTTCAGGATGGGCGCAATGCAGGCGGAAAAGGGCTTTTGCGTGGCCAGCAGCCCCTTCATGGTCAGGGTCCGGCGGTAGACATCGGCCACCGAGGTCCGCCAGCCAAGGGCAATATAGAGGAAGGACAGGGGCAGGCCGACACAGAAGACATAGGGACGGCAGACGGCCTGCAGCAGGGCCAGGGCCTGGCCGGGCTCGGGCTGCTGCCAGGAAGGAGCCGAAGCAAGACGGGCGAGAACAGCCGCATAGTGATCGCTTGCATAAGCCAGGGGGACAAGAAGCAGACGGGCCAGATCCAGCAGCAGGCGTGCCAGATCCGGCCCGAAGCGTGCCGAGGCCAGGGCAAGGGCGAGACAGATCCCTGTGCAGATGAGCAGGGGCCCTGCGCCGCTCGGCGGGGCCTCCGAAGTTTTGGAACGAGCCATGGGCACATCCTAAAGAGCGCGGATGAGGTAGCGCACGGCCATGTTCACGGGACGGTTTTCCGGGCCCGTGGGCACCACCCTGGAGGCACTGAAGAAGGAGTGCACATTGTCGCCGTCCGACTGGCCAAGACCGTCGGCATTGGAGGGACCGTACCAGCCGAAGGCGCCGGTGAGGGAGTCGTTGATCCACTCGCCGCCCGGTATCCGTTCCCCGCAGGTCAGGGTGCCATAGATGTTGCGGATGGCATCGCCCTGCACCTGGCCAAGCTGGCCGCTCTGATGGGTGGTGGCCGTGACGCCCACGTTTTCGCCATTGTTCTGCAGATGGGTACGGGAACCGTGGCCGCGCAGAAAAAGGCCGCGCAAGTCGGGCAGTCGCACTCTGGTGGCCGTGGCCGAGCCCGAGAGCACGGCCACCAGACCCGGATAGTCCGTGGCCTGTATGGTGCGGCCGTCGCAGTCCAGCCAGGCGGCGGCATCGGACGGATCCTGACTCACGGGCCAGGCGATGATGGTGCCGATGGGCACGCCGGAGGACGACTGCGGCACAATGACCGCAGACGTGGGGTCAAAGGTGGCATCCAGGGCCAGGGCCGGGGCTGGCCAGCCCGCCGCCAGGACAAGACTCAGCACAAGACCCGGGACAAGACCCGGCAGAAGCAGGGCCAGGACCAGATTCAGGGGAGCAGGGATCCGGCCGTATCCCCGTCTCTTGCGGGACGTGCCTGAACGAGAGCAGACGGGTCTGTCTGCAGCAGGAAATGCGCGCAACATGGTTGGACCTCCTTGAAGGATGACAGGGGCAGTCAGGGCATGAGGGCCCGGGCGGCGAGGGTGCACAGGGCGCCCAGGACAAGGCAGGGGCCAAAGGCCACGACGGTGGTTTGGGGCTGACCGGATGCCTGGGGCTGATCGGATGCTCTGGTCTGGCCCGACGCCTTTGTCTGTGCGGATGCTTCGGCCTGGTCAGGGATCCTTGTCTCTTCGGGTGCCCCGGCCTGTTCGGCTTGTTCTGCCTGTTCAGACGCCTTTCTTTGTCCGGCCCAGCCAGGCAGACCCAGCCGGGCGGCCAAAAGGGCAAGGACAGAGGCCAGGGCCAGGCTGACAAACACGTCCTCTTCCAGCAGGGTGCCAAGGACAAGGCCAAGCTTCACATCGCCAAGGCCTAAGGCCTCGCGGCCTGCGCGACGGCTCAGGACACGGCCCATGACAAGGAGAAAGAGGGCTGCCAGAGCACCTGTGCCAAGCCAGAAGGCCCATGCCTTCAGAAGCCCTGCCAGGGAAAGGGATTCTGGACCTGTCAGCACGAGCAGCGTCTTGCCAGCCAGCACACAGCCAAGGGCGAGAAAGGTTATTTTGTCCGGCAGGCGCAGGGTCAGCCAGTCCGTGAGGGCCAGCCAGAGCAGCAGGCAGAGCACGGGCACATGGACAAGAAAGGCAGGCGTCCAGCCCCATCGGCTGCAGAGCGCCAGAAAGACGAGCCCGAGGCCTGCCTCAAGGACAGGATAGCGCCAGGGGATGGGGGTCTTGCAGAAGGCGCAGCGCCCACCCTGAAGGAGCCAGCCTGCCACGGGCACAAGCTGCAGAATGGTGAGGGGATGGTGGCAGTGGCTGCAGTGCGATCCAGGCCGCACAAAGCTGTGCCCCTGGGCATGGCGCTCGGCGCACAGGGTCACAAAGGAAGCCAGAATGCTGCCAAGGACAAAGGCAGCCCCCAGGCGCAGGAAAAGCAATTCCGGCGCCGTGGCAAACAGGGTCCACAGGGAGACAAGCTGTGCGGCATCGCTCATCTGAAACTCCCCTGACTCCCCTGGCTGCGCTGAAGCCTGCTGCCAGTCCTGCCTTCAGTCTTGCGTTCGGGCCTGTCCCCTGTGCTGTCTTCGGAGAGTCCCGGCAGGAGACGGGACAGGGACACGGGGGCGTCCTTCAGCCTGTCCCTGGCAGTCCTTTTGTCCTTTCCCTGAACCTGGGCTTGCGCCTGCCCGGCCTGTGCAGTTTGCAGAGCCCGCTGCAGGGCCGCAAGGCAGGTGTGCACCTTGCGGGCATAGCGCTGCTGGCGCCACACTGTGGGCGAGTGGTAGGCGCCCACGGCCTTCCAGGTGGCGCCATGCCTGCGCACTTCCTGCGTCAGGACATAGAGGCCGAGGATCACGTTGTTGCGGGGCTGAAGGGCGACCTCGGGGGCAATGTGCAGTTTCCTGAGCCAGTAGCTGTTGATCTGCATGAGGCCCACGTCCACGGACTTGCCGGCACGCAGGGCCTGTTCGGCAAGCTGCACGGCCCTGGCAAAGGATTTTGGCCGCACATCCTTCCCTTCAATGTTGAGGCACCAGGGATACCAGTCCGATTCCACCCGGGCCATGGCCATGGCAAGCAGGGGCGGCACCCCAAAGAGCCTGCAGGGGCCTGTGAAGACATCGGCCTGTGCCTGCCGCACGGGAAGGGCCAGGGTCAGCACAAGGGCCAGAGTCAGCACGGCCAGTACGGGAAGCACGGGCAGACCAGGCAGTCCGGGCAGACCAGGCAGACCAGGCAGACCAGGCAGCACGGACACAACCCTGCGCTCCCGGCACAAGGAACCAGCCTGCTGACCCTGCCGGCAGGAACCGGTTGTGCCGCTTTCAGGGCAGGCGCTCTTGCGCGTGACGTTGTCCGGGCGCGTCATCACCGGGCCCTCTTGCGCACGCAGGCCGTGATGACCTGCACGGATCCGTAATAGGGGGCCAGATCGTCGCCTTCCACGGACGGGACGTACCAGCCGTTGGCCGAGTGGCTGGTGTTCTTGACCTCCAGGTGCACGCGCCAGGTTGTGGCATTCGCCTCGCTGGCCCAGGCGCGCCAGGCCACCATGGACGGACTGCTGGGACCGGAGGAGGCAATGCTGGGCGCCACGAAGATCTGCGGCTCCATGCCCGTGCCGCTGGCACAGACGGGCTTGGGGACAAGGTCCTGATCGCTTGCCAGGGTCATGTGCTGAACGGAGAGGTTGTTGCCGGAATCGCTGATAAGGGCCAGGCCCGGAGTCCTTGTTCCGTTCGAGCCCTCCATCATGCGGCAGAGGTAGAGGCCGTAGGTCTCGTCCAGAAAGAGCTTGCCCACGTCCTCAGGATCGCAGCCGGAGCCGGGGCCAAGGGTGTCCAGGGGCCTCTTGTCGGCTTCTTCGCCATCCCGGGGCCAGGAGGTGAGGTGCAGGGAGCCGATATTGGTGATCCCGCAGCCTGTCATGTCCAGGTCCACTTCCATCTGGTTGAGCTCGGGCTGGCCGTCTACGGGCACACGGTGGAGCACGTCCGAAGAGGAAGACGTGGAGCCTGCGCCAAGGACTGTGTAGCTGCCAAGGTGACCGGCTCCAGGGGAGGTAATCCCGAGGTCGGCCAGGGTGAGCACATAGCCGCCCTGACCTGCCACAAGCTGGCCTTCGCCGTAGCCGTCCGGGTGGGCATGGGGAATGAAGCCCGCGCTGCTGCCGGCCCTGCGGGCCGCGCCGGGCACAAGGACGGAGAGAAAGTGCGCATCCCCGGTATCATGGCTTGTGCCGCGGCCGCCCTGGGTGAGCACCAGGAGCAGGAGGCGGCCGGCTGTGTCGGTGTCTTCGCTACCTTCCTCTTCTCCTTCTTCACGGCTGTCTCCCAGGCTGCGCACGGTCAGTGCATAGCTCTGATTCCAGGGATTGTGTTCCTGAAAGCCGTCGGGCAGAAGGCCTTCACTGATCAGGGTCTGCAGGGTGATGGCAGGACCGTCTCTCGGACCGGCCTCTTCGGCCAGACTGTCGTAATGCCTCGCGACATAGTCCGTGGCAGCGGCCGTGACCGCCTGCAGATGCCAGGCCACCTGCGCCTGTTCCTGCCACTCGGCCCCGCGCTTCCACAGGGTCATGACCAGCACCAGGACAAGACTTGCCACGGTCAGGGCGCCCAGGACCTCGATGAGGGTAAAGCCGGCATCCGCTGCGGCAGGGCCGGGCGTTCCATCAGGTGTTTTCGGGACGGTCCCGAGAGGGTCCGTCCGGAGAACTGCGCGGGACATGGTGTTCATTGGCGGGGAGCAAGGACGCATACCACACTTCCTTCGGGGATGGCATCCGGCAGGGCAATGCCTGCGGGATGCAGGTGACTGGATCGGCACTGACCGGCAGTGCGGGCATTGTCGAGTTTGCGGCGCACATGGAAGGCCAGCAGTTCGTGGCGGCTGCCTGCGGCAGGGGGGCCGTAGACACAGACCCTGTCTTCGCTGCTCGCTATCTGCCAGGACCCCAGGGCCACGTAGCCAGGCGGCAGATGCTGCTCCACCTGAGCCAGGGTCAGTGAAGCAGCAGGGGAGAGGTCGGCGGAATGGTCCGGGGAACCGGTTGCGTGTGCGGCGGCCTGTTTGTCCAGGGCGAGCCGGGCCGCACTGCAAAAGAGGAGAAAGTTGTCGGCCACTGCCTCGCAGCGGGCACGATGGATCTGGGCCCTGTCCGCGAGAGAGCCAGGCAGGACCAGACTCGAGAGTGCCAGCAGGGAGACCAGGGTCAGACAGAGGGCCAGGGGGTACATGAACGGCAACCTCGTTGTGCGTGTGTTTGGGCATGATTGGGTCCGCGTTGCTGTTTGGCTGTTCTTGTGTTCTGCGTGTGTTCTCTTGTTGTGCAGCCCTGCCCCCGCCGTCCGGGGCAGGGCTGTGGGACCCCCGGGGTGTTCAGAGTGTCCTTTCCGGCAGGCAAGAGGTCGGGCATCTGCCGGGTCCGCGTGCAGGAACAGCCCGGGGACATGGCTTTGCAGGAGGGATTTGAGGGGGCCCTGCCTCAGGTCAGGCAGGGATCCCGAAAGACACCTTTGTCGAAAAGGGATCGGCTAGTGGGCCGTGAAGAGCAGGCTGTTGACGCCCAGGTTGCCGTTGTCGGGCAGGCAGCTGGTGGGTGGGACAGAGGTCACGGTCGTGCCGCCGATGGCCACTTCGTCCCAGTTCTCGAACTGCGCGCTCACGATCTTGCGGCAGGCGGACTGGGGGATGCCGGTGACAGTGATCTCGAAGTTGCTCACCGTGCCCTCGACGGAGACGGTGCCGCCAAAGTTGTGGGTGATGGTGGTGCTGTCGGATTCCGTGTCCGAGGTGAGCCAGTTCTGGGGCACTGCGCCTGCGTTGACGAGGGTGCTGGTGATGTCCGTGGGCGAGCTGCTCGTGGATCCGAAGCCGCGGGAGCTGGCGTACACTTCCTGGATGTTCATGCGCAGCAGGGCCAGGCTCTCGTTGAAGCCGGAGACACGGGCGGACTCAAGGGCGCTGCTGATGCCAAAGGCGGCAAAGCTGAAGACCAGGGAGCCCACCACCAGGGCGCCCATCACCTCGATGAGGGTGAAGCCGGCGTCGCGGCCGTCCTGTGCGGTCTTGCCTGCCTTTGCGGCACGGCTGCAGGCGCAGTCCTGCTGTCCGCAGCCCGCATGGGCGTCGCCCTTGCCGCCAGAGGCCTGGCAGCGGCAGCGGGTACCGGCACGGCCACGGACACGGACGCGGCCCAGGGTGCGGAACAGGCCCTGCAGGCCGGTCAGGAAACCGCCCGCTGCCTTTCCGTCTGCGCCCTTTGCGTCAACATCCCTTGCATCAGGCGCCCCTGCTTCAGGCTCCCTTGCGGCCTGTGCCTGGGCGTCCGTGGCAGCCTGGGCTTCCGTAGCAGCCGTGGCCTGAACAGCTTCAGCTCTGGCGCCTGCGGGCTGTGCGGCATCCGTGCTCAGGAGAGCAGCTGCGGTTGCGGCCTCTTCCTTCGTAATCGCTTCCTTCATTGCGTTGTCAGTGGTGACGTGATCAGTCGTTGCGTGTGCCATACGTTCCTTCCCTGTGGCTGTGGCGCTGCCGGGTGCTGCGGTCGAGCCCGGTTCTCCGGACTCGTGCGGGGCTCCGGCCGCGCCGGTTTCTGCGCTTTCTGCGCTTGCGCCGGTCTCGCGGCGTTCTTCCGTTGCGCCGGCCTTGCCGGTCGCCCTGGCTGCTCCGGCTCCGCCCGTTTCTTCCGTCTCGCGGAGTTCGTGGGCTTCGCGGGTTTCCTTCGTTGCGCCGGTTTCGTCGATCGTGCCGGCTTCCTTCGCTGCGCGGGCTGCCTTCGTGTCGTCAGCTGCCCTGGCCTCTTCTGCAGCCTCTGCGCGAGGCCCGGAATCGGCAGACTCTGCGGATGCTGCAGAGCCTGCGCTTCCAGTGGATTCGCCGGGTTCGGCCGGTTCAGCGACTTCAGCGACTTCAGCGGATCCCTGGGCCGTGGCCTGTCCGTTCGTTTCCTTCTCAGGCGCAGCCTGTGCGTCCGCAGCCGCTGCGCAAGCGTCCTTCTCGTTTGCAGTCGTTGCGGCCTGCTTCTTTGCGGGCATGACCTGGTCGAGAGCAGCCCCTGTGGCCGCGACCTGTGCAGCCGTGATCTGCTCAGGCGTGACAGTGCCCTTGCGGTCGCTGCGCAGGCTGCGGCGGTGGGCCCTGACGCGGGCCTTGCGTCCGCCAGTGGTCGTTCCCTTGCGGCGGGCCTTTGTGGCCTGCTTCCTGGCGGTTGCGGCGCGTTCGGCGTGGCTTGCGGTGCCTGCGGATGTCGTGACGTCCGCGACGTCCGTGGCTTCCTTGATCATTTCTGCCATGGAGACTCCTTTGGTTATGGTTTTTTTGGTTTTTCGGGGGTATTGTTTGGGAGAAAAGCCCGGTACGGGTCAGGCGCAGGATCGCTTCCTTCGTGTTGTTCATCCCCTGCCTGATCTGGACATTTTCTCCTGGTCTGATTTGATTTGGCTGGATTGGCTGGATCGGCTGGTCTCTTTCCCTCTGGCTGCTACAGGCCGCCCACGGCGCCCACCGTGCGCATCAGCTGTTCCTGTATGCTGAAGATGCCGGCCACAAAGAGCAGCAAAAGGCCAATGATGGCCGCAAGGCTTGCGGCATTGATGATCTTTGTGGAGCGTTCCACCCGGCGCATGGTGTCCTTCAGCAGCTTGTCGGTCAGGGAGGGGAGCAGGGTATTGAAGGTGGGCAGGGCGGCATAGGCCCGCAGCTCCCTGGCAAGAGAGCGATCCGGCCAGTGGCCGCGGCTGCGCCACAGGGCCTCGCCCAGGGTGTAGCCCTGATTGTCGGCCAGGCAGACGGGCACAAGGCGCCAGCGCAGGTAGCGGCTGGTCTCCGGGGCTTTGAGCAGGCGCCGCAAAATGATGCCAAGCTTCATGCCCCTGGTCTGCAGGAGGGTGGCCGTGGCATAGAGCCAGGAAACCCCGGTGAGCAGACGGTAGAGGGACCAGGGCGGCACGCTGTCGCAGATCTCGCGCAGCCGGCCTGTCCAGTGGGGCAGGGAACAGAGTGCTGCCAGCAGGAGGACAAGGCCTGTCAGCGCCAGGGCCAGGCCCTGCCAGGAGGTGACCAGGGTGGCCAGATGGTAGAGGAGGGCCCCTGCGCCCTGCCAGGTGGCAGGATTGGAGAGGGAAGCGAGCATGGGCACGATGACCGTGGCAATGAGCACAAGAAAGCAGCCCAGGGCCAGAAAGAGCACGCAGGGGTAGGCCAGCTGGCGCACAATGAGGTCGCGGATTTCGCGGCGCTTGTGCATGAGCAGGGCGGCCTTGAGAAAGCCCTGGGACAGGGCGGCCTCGCCGGCCGTCTGGCCGGCATCGATGAGCATGACTTCCTCAGGGCCCGCATAGGGGGCTATGGCCCGGCCTATGCTGTGCCCCTCGTTGAGGCGGGCCGTGATGTCCGCATAGACCAGGGCCAGCACATCCCTGTCCTCGCGGGCCTGCTTCGTGAGCGTCTTGAAGCAGTACTCCAGCGGCAGATGGGTGGCCTTCATCTGCTCGCCCACCTGCTCCCAGCACTGGCAGCGCTGCCTGGCCGTGAAGGAGAGCCTGGCCAGGGTCCTGAGCACAGGGTGCCCTGTCATGGTGCGTGCTGCTCCCCTGCCGGACCTGTCTGCCGTGGATTTTCCGGACTGCCCGAAAAAGCCGGATTGTCGGCCAGACTGTCGGCCAGCTTGCCGGGCACAAGTCAGGCCTGGCCTGAAAGAAGGAAAGGTCCTCATGCTGAGCGTCCTCCCTCTTGTCCGGAGCGGGTGTCACCCTGCGCGCCGTCCCGGTTTTCGGCCAGGGCCCGGTCCTGGTCCCTGGAAGGATTTCCGGCATTTTCCCATGACGCCAGTTCCTCGAGATCGGCATCAAGAGTGGTGCCCAGGCGTTCCTCGGCCAGGCGCGGGTCCACCTCGCCCAGGCCCACCCGCAGTCGTGCATGGGCCAGATGGGTCATGCCCTGCATCTCGCGTATCCAGTATGCCTGGGCGGCCTGCAGATGGTTGCTGCGGATGAGCTGCATGAGCCTGGCATCGCGCAGGGGGATGACTTCGGCAGCCACCTGCTGGCCGGAGAGGCCCATGCCGTCGCAGTGGGGGCAGCCCTTGCCGCGCACGCAGATCCGCTCAAGCGCCTCGTCCGGATAGAGACGCTGCAGCCTGTGCACAAGCTTGTGCGGGAAGCGGTCCCTGTGGCCCGGGTGCTCGAGAACATCCACAAGGTGCTCCTTGCAGTGCGGACAGAGCATGGGCATGAGGCGCTGATAGGTGAGACCCGTGAGCACACCCTGGGCACAAAGGGAGGCCAGGGGGACGCCCATTTCGTGGAAGCGGGCAATGACATTGAGGCCGGAGCTCGCATGGACCGTGGTCCACACGCTGTGGCCGGTGAGGGCCGCATTGACGGCGGCATTGGCCGTTTCCAGGTAGCGGATTTCGCCAAGGAGGATGACGTCCGGGTCCGAGCGCATGAGGCCTGCCAGGGCTTCCAGCAGGGCGCGCTTGCGCTCGGCGTCGGAGACGGCCTTGGTAAAGACATTGAGCTGCTTCACGCCCAGGATGGTGTATTCCGGCGGGTCTTCCAGACTGTAGTAGTTCCTGGTGGGCACGTCCTGGGCCAGGGCCTCCAGAATGTTCTTGAGCACCGTGGTCTTGCCGTGGCCTGTCGGCCCGGAAATAACAGTCATGCCGGACGTTTCGGCAAAGCTCTCGATGAGGGCCTGCTGCTCCCCGGTAAAGCCCAGGGAGGCGAGGCGCTCGGTAACGGATCCCCTGGCCCTGGTGGCATCAAAGAGCAGACGCATGGCCAGGTTTACGCCAGGGCCGGCAATGAGGGGACTCTGTATGGGCTCGGTGTGCAGGCGCACCGCAAAGAGGCCTTCGGGCAGATAGTTGCGGTCGGCAATGCGGCCGTCGTAGCGCTCGTATTCGGAAAAGCCGGACTCTGCCTGGGAGAGCTGGCCCTGGAAGATGCCGCGGATGAGCTGCAAACCCTGGGCGCCGTCCAGGCATTCTTCCTCCATCATGAGGCCCATGCGCCGGAAGGACACCTGGGCATAGGGCCCCATGTAGGTAATGTGGATGTCCGAGACCTTTTTGGCCATGGCCCGCTTGAAGAGGCTCTTCACGTACTCGTCCACCCAGGTGCCCGAGACTTCCAGGGTGCGCAGCTGCAGGCGCTGGCTGGCGGAGAGGGCATCGCCCGAGAGGCGCAGGCCGAAGATCTGCTCAAAGCGGCCTGGCGAGTACCAGTGCAGGGGAAGCTTTGTGACCTGCAGGTGCTCCGAGGCCTGGGCCAGCACAAGATCGAGCTCCATGTTGCCCCTGAGTTCGGCCGAGAGGTGAAAGCCCCCATCCCTGAAGCGCACCCTGTCGGCAATGCTGGCCGGCAGATCCGGCTGCCAGTCGTCAGCCTTGTCGGCGTTCTGGTTCCCGCGGGCGCCGGCTTCTTCCTGGGCGTCTGCCCTGGCTTGTGCACGGACTTCTGCCCGGGCTTGTGCGCCGCTTTCTGCGCCGCTGGCGGGTCTGGTCTCCCCTCTGTCCCCGATGGTCCCGGTGTATCCCGTATTCCCGGGCCAGGCCCGGCCTGCGCCCTGTCCGGCTGTTCGTTCCGGTTCTCTGCCTCTGGCGCGGTGTGCGCCACAAGGGTGCGCCCCGAGTCGTGTGACAATGCTTCTGAGGAACATGCGATCCTCCCTGCTGCTTGTTTTTGGTCCTGCTGCTCGTTTTTGGTTTTGCGGTCTTTTGCTTTGGAGACAAGGGGCTAGCGCCAGGGCAGGGTCTGTCCGTTGAGGCGCACGCGCTGCCGCGAGATCTCATCCACCCTGAGGCCCTGCACGGTCTCGCCCTCGCGCACCCAGAAGGTGCCGGGAGTGCCCTTGAGCTCGGCTTCCAGATGGCCGCCCTGGCTGCGCACGGCCACAACGGCCAGTGAACCGGCAATATCGTCCGCCTTTTCTTCGCTGCGGGCCGTGAGGGCTGTCAGGATGCGGTCCATGGACTTTTGCAGGCTCTGCTGCATGGTCGCAAGCTCGCTCTGCTGCGCCCTGGTCTCCTTCAGGGGCTCGGGCTGCAGGCGGGCTTCCAGCTCGTGCAGGCGCACCTGCACTTCCTTGAGGGCCAGGTCGGCCCTGGCCATCTGCGATCCGGCCTGCAGGCGCGTCATCTCGCCCAGGGTACCGGAATAGACGCTGCCCGGCGCAAAGCCAGCCAGGGCCGGCAGCTGGACGGAGGCTGCCGGCTCGTCCGATCCGGCGTCATCCGGCGCAGGGGCGTGTGCCTGCTTCACTTCGTCCTGCTGCGCCGGCCCTGCCGATCGTGCCGGTTCTGCCGGTTCGGCCTGCCCGCCAGGGATGGCTGCCTGTGTGGCGGCCTGCGTGCCGGTCTTGTGTCCGGCCCTGTTTTCGGGCTGGTTTGCAGACGGACTCACCGGTCTGAGCCTGGCCTGTGTTTCGTTGCCCTTCCGGTCGGCCAGCAGGGCAAATTCCTGGGGAAACTGCCAGAACCAGTACAGGCCGCCGGCCAGGGCCAGCATGAGGCAGGAGAGGGTGGCAAGGACAAGGACCTTTCCCCTGCGGCTGCCGGGTTCAGGGGCAGCCACTGTGTGCTCCCTGGGCAGCAGGTCCTGTTCCTGATGCTGGTCCTGCATCTGGTCCTGAACGGGACGGGTCACCGCCTCCGCTGCCCTGTCCTGTACCGTGTCCTCTGCCGTCCCGGCTGCTGTATCGTCTGCCCATTCCTGTGCCCTGCTGGTCACAGGATCGGCTGCCGTACCGGATGCGGGTGGTACAAAAAGGCTTGTCCTCGTTTCGTCGCTCTGGTCTGTCCTGTTGCGTATCATGGGCCTGACTCCTGCTTTGTGTCCTGTTTGCTGTTTTGTTTTGTGCTGTGCGCTTTGTGTGCCACTGGGTGGCAAGGTCTGTCTTGTTCTGTCAGCGCCGGACCGAAACCTGGCCTGTGCACGTCCAGCTGCGGCCGTCCCAGGCAATGGCGGTGAGGCTCACGCCCGGCAGGTCCAGGGCGCTGGCCAGGGCCGGCCAGTCGCTCACCATGTAGTCCGCCAGATGGTCGAGGGTCAGTGTGCCGTTGATCCAGGGGGCGGCAATGGTCTCCTCGCCAATGGTCAGGGTCTCCACCTTTTTGAAGGCCAGCCTGAGGCGCAGGCCAAAGCGGCGGCTGAGCTCGGAGAGCTGCTGCTGCAGCTCGTCCCGGTCCGGAAGACGGGAAAGTGGTGTGGCATTGAGGGGGAGGGGCACGGAGAGGGGCAGGCTCTGCTGCGCGTATTCCGGGTTCTTTCGCTCCAGAACAGCTCCTGCCGGCGGATGGAGCAGGGAGGCCTGGGGCAGGGCGTGCCAGCGGGCGTCCAACAGAGCTCCAGACTGGGCGCCGGAGCTCGTGTGCCGGCCCGTCAGCTCCACCAGGGCCCAGCCGTTGCCGGCCATGGGAAAGTCGAGCATGGCCGGCAGCACCCCTCTGACCAGATCGGCGGCAGCCGGAGCCTTTGCCCAGGCTGCCACAAAGTGCTGTTCCGGGTGGGCCAGCACTTCCCGCTTCTGGCGCACCAGCTCAGAGCGGCTCTGGGAGCGCAGGTGAAAGGCTTCCCTGTTCTGCCACCACTCCCAGAGGGTCGACCCGCCAAGGAGCAGGCCAAGGGCCAGCACAAGCCCTGTGCCCATTGCCAGAATGCGGGAGAGGGAGAGGGGCTCCAGGGGCACAGGCTGGCAGGATCGCAGCACCTCCCTGTCGGCCGAATCAAGCATGTCTGCCACAAGGGCCAGGGACTCCTGCTCGCTGCAGACCAGAGCCTCGTCCAGGCCCAGGCTCTCTTGCAGCGACGAGGCAAAGGCCAGAGCCTCGTCCTGCGAGGCAAAGGAGCGGTCCGCCCTGGCCGACAGGCAGCCGCGGCGGGCAGCCCAGACCCAGTAATGCAGGCACCTCGTATCCGCATCGCGCAGGGCGAGAACGGCCAGGCCTGTGGGCTGCACTCTGGCAAGCAAAGCTGCCAGGGAAAGGGGCCGCAGGGGCCTTGACGGCAGGGCCGAGAGATGGAGCATGCCAAAGCGGCCGCGGCTTGAGACCAGACGGTTGCAGGGAATGCCGGACGCCCGGGCCCTGGCCGCCTGGGCGGCACGGCCTGCGCCTGCGCCCGTTCCTGTCTCGTCAAGAAGCGCGTCCAGATCCCCGTCCTCGTCCGTGCCGGCCTGCCAGACAAGATGGAGGAGCAGATCCCGGCCCTGCACACGCACGCGGGCCAGGGGCTGCCGTGCCGGAACACGTCGTGCCCGGGGGATCTGTGCCTGCGCAGGTGCTTCCCGGGAAAGCGCTTCCCGGGAAAGCACTCTCCGGGAACGCTCTTCCTGCTGGCGTTCTTCCGGCGACAGCCTGCTCTCTTCAGGCCCTGCCGGCTGCCTTCCCTCGTGCCCCTTTCCCTCGTGCCCCTTTGTGCCGGGAGCGGCGTACAAGGAGGACCTGGTCTCGTATTCGGTCTCGTGGTCAGCATCGCGTTCGCGGGAAAGGGGCTCACACATTGTCTGCGCCCTCCAGCTCAATGCTGATGACAAGCAGGGTCTTGCTCGCATCGTGGTCGCGCAGGCCGGAGAGGAGCCCAAGATCCCTGGTGGCCGAGGCCGTGTCCTGCTCGAAGCCGGCCAGCACAAGGGTCTGGCCTGCCTTGAGGCGGGTGCGCTGGGAAAAGGCCCTGGTGGACACCTGGGGGAGCTGCACGGCAATGCTGTCCCGCTCTATGGTGGTCATGTCCTCCAGGGAGGAGAGGGTGATGTTGTACTGCAGGAGCACATGGCGGTCCGGCAGGATGTGGGGAATGAGGGTCATGGCAAAGCCGGTCGTCACTTCGCCTGGCGTGATTTCCGAGGTCTGGCTGTACTCCGAGGTGCTCATGGTCATGCCGGCCAGATAGGCATGGCGGCGCACGGCCTGCACCGGAAAGGGCTGGTTGTTCATGACAAGGCCTGAGGCCGAAGTGAGCTGGGTGGCATTGCCCCACTCCTTCAGGGCTTCCAGGGTGGCCGAGGATCCGGTGAGCCTGCCCTTGAGAACGCTCACGGCAGCAAGGCTGCCTGTTGCCTGGGAGGCTGTGCCTGCCTCGACGGCCACGTCGGGCGAGGTGAAGAGGGTCTGCAGGTTGAGGCCGAGGCGCGAGGCATCGCTCACCTCCAGGGCCCAGACGCGCACGCACAGGGCCACCTGGCGCTCCAGACGGGCGTTCATCTCCTCGATGTAGCGGGCAATGGCTTCCAGACGGCTGTGGGTGTCGCGCACGGTGAGGGTGCCGGCACTCTGGTTGATGCTCACGGTCCCTGCCCTGGAGAGCAGGCCCTTGACCGTGGTCTCCACATCCTTCCAGACGTCCAGGGTCGCTTTGGTCGTATTGATCTGGGCGGTCTGGCTGGTGGTGTCGCCGCTTGTGACCGTGGAATTGATGTTGTCGCCGGAGAGGGCATTGCCCTGCTGCTCGCGGCTGCGGTTGGAGACCTGGCTGTCCCAGGCAACTGTCCCGACCGAGGCAGCCAGCACAAAGGTGCGCACCTGCAGGCGGGAGAAGGTGATGCGCCTGGTCCTGGCGTCAAAGTCCCAGCCGTAGCCGGAAAGCCCGGCAATGGTGTCCAGAAGGCCGCGCAGGGTCCCTGCGTAGTTCACATCAAGGATGCTGCCCGAGGCGAGGCCGAAATCGAGATCCAGATGGGCCGGCACAAGGTCTTCCAGTCCCGGAATCTGTGCACCCGCGCTGGGACTCATGGGCCGTGGCAGGGAAGAGAGGGCAGGAAGGCTGTCACTGTCCTCGCTGGTCACCAGCGCCGTGACCGGGGCCAGGCGTGCCAGGGAGGCGGCCACCTCCTGCAGGCTGCCGCGCTGCGTTAACGTCACCCTGGTACGCAGCAGGGGATGATCCTTCGGGTCCGTGCGCAGGCCCACCAGGCGTCCTTTCAGATAGGGCTCGGGACTCTCGCTGAAGGTGTGGGGTCTGGTGTGCCTGTGGAAGCTGTCGCGCTGGGCCTTCACAAGCTCCGGCGACGGCGCAGCAACGTCCTGGGAGGCACAGCCTGCGAGCAGGAGGGCAAGGCCTGCGGTGAGGACTGTCAGGGCCAGAAGGAAGAGGGAGCCTGTGATCGAGAGCAGGGTGCGCAGCAGGGCAACCATCCGGGCCGGAACAGGGGCCAAAGCAGGGGCCGAAACAGGGCCTTGGGCAAGGAAACGGGCCATTAGCGATCCTCCACTTTCAGGATGCGGTTGCCGTGGTAGAGACGGGCCGTGAAGGGCGAGCCCTGGGCATAGAGACCTTCGAAAAGGGCACGCACGGCCGAGGGAAAGGGACCTGTGAAGGAGGCCCGGGCCTCAAGCTCCATGTCGGTGTCCGGCGCCCAGACGACCTGGTAGCCTGCCTGGGCAGCCCAGGCTTCCAGCTGCTGCTTGAGCAGGCCCGGAGCAATGGTCCAGACCTGCCGGCCTGCGCCAGCCGGATCCGCCGGAACGGCCTGGCCGGGCTGGCGGATCGGGACAGAAGAGCCGGTTTTTGCCGATGGCGCGGTCCTGACAGAAGCAGGCACTGCGGCGCTGATCGTCAGCCCGGGCTTCTGGCCGGTCTTCTGGTCAGTCTTGCGGGCCATCGTCAGTCCGGGCGTCTTTGCCGTCGCTGCAGCCCTGTTTTCTGTGGCCTTGCTCGCTGCGGCCTTTGTGCGCACGGACGCCGGATCCTTCAGCCACAGGGCCGTGCCCCTGGGCAGAAAAGCCTCCTTCTCCAGATGGTTCCAGCGCATGAGGCGGGCAAGGGGCGTATCCAGCACCCGGGCCGCTTCCTGCACACTCATGCCATAGGCCAGAAAGACGCGGCCGTCGCCGGCATCATGGGAAACAATCCTGGGCCCGGGCGCGGTCGTGGCCGGGGGTTCGGCTCTGGCAGACGTTCTGGCAGGGTCAGCGGAACCGGCCTTGGGCGCCTCGGCCTGTGTTGCGGCAGGAGAGAGGTCCCTGCCGGTCGGCCGGGACATGGTCGCAGCGGCCTGTGTGCCTGTCGCCCCGGCTGCCTTTTGTGCAGACGCCTGTCCAGGCTCTCTGGCAGCGGGCCGCTCGGCCGGGCGGACAGTGAGTGTCCGCTGCGTCCAGTCCACAATGAAGGCGGACTGGGTCTCGTGGCCAAGGCGGGTCAGGAGGGCGAGCCAGTCTTCGTCCTGATTCCAGGAGACGGGCGTCCTGCTGGCCTGATGGGCGCCGTGGCAGATCCAGCCCCTGGGTGTGAGCAGAGAGAGGGCATAGGCCAGGGGGACCTTCGTGCCCTGGGAGGTCACCCTGGGAACGGCTGCGCCTGTGCCTTCCTGAAAGAGGCCTGCCTCAGGGGCCGTGACGACACGCATGGGACCTAGGGCAGCCGGCGTGCTTGCGGGAACCAGGAGGTGCTCTTCATAGGAAGCCAGGGCCTGGTCGGGAACGGCACAGATTGAGCAAACGATCAGGGCACAGAGCGAACCGGACACGCCAGGCGCCTGCCCAGGCCGTGCCCTTCGGCCGCAGGACTCGTGCAGAGACTCGTGTGGGCAGACCGGGACAGACGGGCATGATGGAACGGGACTGGCTTTGGGGAACAAGGATGCGGAACGAATGACCATATGTGCTCCTTGCTGCAGGGGGTTTTTGCTTTTGCGGGTTTTCTCTGGGGGTTGTGATCGGCGTTTGGAACAAAAGACGAATGGCGCGAAGGGGAGGAAGTGCTGTCAGCGGCCAGGCCGGCGCAGGGTATAGTGCGAGTCGTGGCGGCGGATGGGGGAAAAGAAGCTCTGCCGGCACCAGCGCAGGGCTGCGGGCACGGTGATGCCAAAGCGCTCCAGCACCACGAAGAGCAGCAGCACGGCCAGGGAGAGCCAGAAGGTGGGCCAGCTCATGTGGAGCATCCACAAAAAGAAGCCTGTGAGGGCCCTGGCATCCAGAAAGCCGCAGCGCACCGGGCGAGCCGTGTCGCGCCAGACGTTCTTGCTGAGGATCATGGAGCGCGTCTCCTCCTTTGAGATGCTGAAAGTTTTTTGGGACGGTCGCCGGAAAGATACCGGAAAAGAGAGCGAATTGTTGTATCCTGATTTTGAGGGGAGTTGTGCAGGGGCGTCTTTTCTGGCAGGTTCCTGTACTGTGTTTTCAGGAATGGTTTTCTGACCAGATTTTGCTTTTTGGGAGGGCACATGGCTTTGGCAGTTCAGCACGATTCCGACCGGCAGACCATTATTGTACTTGAGCAGGCAGCACACATGGAACCGCAGGCACTGGCCTGGACCAGTCTCAGGAAGCGCTTTGACAGCGACAGGCCTGAGGACATCCTGACAGGCATCAAGACGTCAGCCTGCTCGCTCAGGCAATCCCTGCCCCTGGTAGGGACAAAACCTTCCTATGCCCAGTGCGTTGTCTGTGCAGCCAGGCACTGCTCCATTGCCATGCCCAAAGGCCTGGAGGATGAGGCCCTGAAGACCCTTTCCGAGGCCGGGCGTCTGCGTGCCATGGAAGAAGGCTGTGTGGAGGTGGAGGAGCGCTTCTTGTGGGCCGTGCTCTCCTTTGCCCTGGACAACCTGACCGAGGAAGAGGAACAGACCCTCATTCGCGAGGTGAACAATCAGAAGGGCAAGAACTTCTGGGAAGAGCTTGGCCTCTCCTCCTTTGTGGCCGGTCTGCTGGACAGGGTGCCCCTCAAGGGCACTGTGGGCACACGCCTGGGGCAGGTGCTGGCCCAGGAGCTGACCCGTCTGGGCCCAGGACTGCTGCGCCGCATAGGCCCCAGGGTGGTGACAGCCCTGGTGGGCCTGATCTGGCTTGTGCTGCTGCGCCGGCCCATGGGGCCTGCCGGCCGCAAGGTGGTGGATGCCGTGGCGGTCTCGGCCGTACCCTTCATCATGGATTTTTGTGCCAAACGATCCCTCGCCGAGACCCTGGGTCCAAGCTACAGCGTGCTTGTGCCAAGCGTCCTGGAAGTGGCCCTGTTGCGCTCGCAGCTGCGTCAGGCCCTGCAGGCCTAGCAGCCTTGCTCAGAGGGCGTCGGTATTCGATTGCCGGGAAAGGGAACCGGGGATGAAGCAGGGCTGCGGGCCCTGCCTCTCCGGGCGTTCTGCCCGGCATTCGTGTCCGCGCCCGTATTCGTTCTCGTGTTCGTGACCCTGTCCCGGTCAGAGCCCGGGACCTGGCCGCTGCGAAAGACAAGGCGCCTGTGCTGGCCCTGCTGCTCGCGCACCAGAGCCGCATAGGTGTCCTCGGAGATAAGGCCCCGGGCAAGCTTGCTGCGGGCGTCTTCGAGCAGGCTCTGGCCGCACTGGCTGACCAGGGCGCGCACTTCCTGCAAAAGCCGCTCGTCGGGAATGGTGTAGAGGTGACGGCGCAGCTCCGGGCCCACGACGAGGATTTCTCGCAGGGCTACGCGGCCCGGCACCTCCCGTGCCCGGGGCACACTGCTGCCCGTCTCGCCCACGCCCCCTGAGGCAGCGGCGAGGCAGGGCCGCTTGCGTGGCACCAGGCGCTGATGGATGAGCACACGGATATTGGCCTTGAGCACGGCTGCCACGGCCGAGCGTTCTTCCTCCGGGAAGGCATGGATCATGCGGGTGAGCGTCTGGGGCACGTCCTGGGCATGGACGGTCGTGTAGGCCGTGACCCCCTGTTCCACGGTGGCCAGCAGAGCCTCCAGGGTCATGCGGTCGCGGCACTCGCCCACCATGACAATCTCGCCCTTGCGGCGGGTGAGGGTGCGCACGCCACCGGGCCAGTCCTCCACGTCGATGTGCACGGCCGACTGGGTGACCGGCGCCACGCGCCTGTCGGCACTGATGGAGCTGAAATCGAATTCAATGGGGTCTTCCAGGGTGAGGATTTGCCGGCCTACCCGAGGATTGAGGAGGGCTTTGTGCAAAATGGCGGCAAGCAGGGTGGACTTGCCCGAGCCCATGACCCCGGAGACCACCACTAATCCTGAGGCCGGAAAGAGGGCTTCCACAAGGTCCGGGCTCAGATCCTCCATGTCTTCCAGGCGCGGCAGGGATCTGGGCAGGACGCGCAGCACGACATAGAGGCCCTTGTTGGAACTGGTGGCATTGACCCTGAAGCGCTGGCGAAGGAGCCGTTCGCCAGGAATGCGGATGGCATAGGCATAGTCCAGGGAGTGGCCGGTCTTGACCATGCCGGCACGGTTGGACTGGCCGGAGCTCTCGTTGACGACAATCTGCGTCTCCGTCTCCGTGAGCACGGAATCCGTGACCGCCAGCCAGACGCCATCCTTTTGCATCCACACGGGATCCCCGGGGCAGAAGACAATGTCCGAGGCCCTGTGGTCCACGCACCACAAAAGCAGGCGCTCCAGCTGATCCACGCTCAGTTCGTGGATGAGGGGCTCGGGGAAGCGCAGGCCGGAGCCAGACGAAGCGGACGAGACGGACGGGGCGAGTGGAGCGGACTGTACGGATACAGCAGACCGGGCGGCCGACAGGGAGACAGCCCGGGCCGATGTCTGGCCCACTGTCTGGCCTGCTGCCTGGGAAATCGATCGGGAGACGGCCCCGGACTCGGTTCCAGACTCGTTCCCGACCCCGGCCACACAGGGCTGCGGAAGCAGGCGAACGTGCCGGATCATCATGTTGTGCAGGGCTGAATCGGACATGCAGGACCTCCCCTGGGAAGCGTCTTGGGCAGCAGTCGTTTGCGAGAGAAGGGGATTGTTCAGTTCTGATGGCGGTTTTTGGACCAGGCCTCGGGCGGCAGAAAGGCGGCCGGCACGGTAATGCGAAAGACGGTCTCGTTCATGTGCAGGCTGCGGTTGCCAACCCTGATGCCGAGCTTGCCTTTTGAGAGGCCTGGCAGGGAAATCATGCCCTGCCGGGCAAGTTCGTTGAAGCGCAGCATGCCACGAAAGTCGGCCACAAGGCGGGCCAGGTTGAGGGCAAAGAGCTGGCGGCCCTGCTCGCAGCCCTCGGCCCAGCCGCGACGCACGCCTTCCTGCCAGAGGGCCACTTCCTCGCTGGTACGGGGCAGGAGCTCTTTGCCCGGCTCAAAGGCCTCGAATTCCTGTTCCAGATAGTCGCGCCAGGACGGGGCCCGGCTGACCAGGCGCGCCGGCTGCTCGATGCGGTAGGCGGCCTCCACGCTGCGGGCCGTGTCCGGGCTCTCCAGAGTGGTGGCTGCCTCAATCCAGCGCAGCACCGGCGGCAGCACCCGCCCCTGCAAAAGCAGTGCCTGAAAGCCGAAGATGCGGTCCAGGGCCAGGGCCCGCTTGTGACAGGCTGCCAGCAGGTCGGCATAGGTGCGGCGCACCCCTTTCTGAAAGGCCACCGTGCCGGCCGCCTCGGTGAGCATGCGGGCCCTGAGGGTCTTCACCCTGTCCTTCGGCTTTGTGTCCGCTGTGCCGCGCACGTCGAGCAGTTCCTGCAGCTCGGCCGCAGGCTCGGCGTTCCTTTCCCTGCCCGTGCTCGTGCCCGCACCCTGAGTCACGGCTTCTTCGGGGAAGAGATCGGCCATGTCCAGCACAGGGGCATTGGGCAGGGTGCCGTAGCCCGCATAGCTTCTGTCCCCCTGGGCGAGCGGATAGCCTGGGGCTATGAAGGCCTCGTCTGCACCCTGGGAGATCCCCTGCCCGTCTTCCGTGCCAGCAGAGACTTCTGCTCCGTCCGTGTGCCGGGCTCCTGTTTCTGCTGTTGCCCGGTCACCGCCAGCGGCCAGGACCGGGGAAGGCGCGCAAAGGTGCAGGGCAAGGGACAGCAAAAGGCACAGGGAAAGACAGAGACACAGACAGAGGACGGGCACAAGGCGGGGGACGCGCCGGTGCGAGGAGCAGGGACCTGTTTGCAGGACAGGGGCGCTGATGGAGAATCGGGAACACAAGGCACAAGGCGGCAGAAAGGGAGCCGGAACAAGAGACGAGAAAAAGGACGGGGAAAAGGACGTGAAGATGAACGGAAAGAAGGACGGAAAGAAGAACGGGAAGAAGGACTGGCGCCTGAGAATCTGCTGGGACATGCTTGGGCTCCATGGGACGATACGGCAGGGCAGAGGGCTTGTCGGATCAGGCAGAAGACGGGACTGGCCAGAACAGACCAGACCAGCAAACAGGACAGATGCGGGCCGCTCGGGGCTGCAGGCAGGGCCTGGGCCTCGCGGCTGCAGACCGGACGTTACCTATCTCTGCCTGTGCGGCTGCCCTGTGCGTGCTTCTTCTTCACAGGGCCGTAGCGGTTGGGCAGATTGGTTGCCGGATCAAGCCAGGTGAGCTCGATGAAGCGGCCTTCCTCCACCACCCGAATCTGCTCGTAGGGCCCGGTCTGCAGGCCCAGCTCGCGCAGGATGTGCAGCACGGGCGTCTCCCGTGCCTGCACATGCACAAGGACCGGCGCAGGCCTGGGCGTGCCCACAATGACCAGACGGTAGCCGATATGGGCGCAGACCCTGCCCAGGGCTTCCTGCAAGGGTCCTTCAAAGCGCAGGTTCATGCGCTCCTGCAGGGGACTTGCGGCATGGCTTGCGTCATAGCTCTGGTAGGAGCCCGTGAGCCTTGCGAGATCCGCCATGATGACATTGGCGGCATCATGGAGGGACTGATCCACGCTCTTCTGTTCGTCCGGGGCCCTGGCTGCATTTTTTGTCAGGGCACAGCTGCACGCAAGCAGGGGCAGCAGAACGATCAGGGCGAGCGAACAGATCTGCAGGATGGGGCGGAGGGGTGTTTGGGCGGCCTTTTTTGCCGGATCCTTGCGTGAACGCTTCTGAGAACGCTTCTTTTGAAGGGGCTTCAGTCCTGGCCGAGTGCTGCAGGCGGTATGGTCTTGCTGTTTTTCTTCCCTGAGGACGGGGTGCGTGATTCTGCCTGAAATCTGGCAGCATGATTTGTGCAGACTGCTCCTTTCTGCCGGAGCGTGCCTGCTTTCTGGCAGACTGTGTAGGGCACAGCGATTCCTGCCGTATGGGCGCATAACTCCTCCCTGGTGTCTTGGTTTTTGGGGCGAAGAAGTCTGAATGCTCCTTGCAGGGGCTGATTGTCGTTTGTTTTTTTCAGTGATGCGGCTGCAGGGGAGACGGTTTTTTGCGGGACTTCCCCAGAGTGCAGAGCCGCTGATGGTGTCGGAATGTCCGGGACATGCATGAAGCAGGAACCCGATACGTCCGGGGCTGACTGTTGATGGGCTTTCTTATGCGTTTTGGTCGGGCTGTTTTTTGGGTGGTGTTTTCTTCTAGGGATGCCTGCAGACACACCCTGAATGCAGGTCAGCGCACCATCTGCCCGGGCACAGTCTGCACAAAAGCAGGTCTGTACAGACAAAAGGGAAGGCAGAGAGCGCGTCTGATCGCTGACTGGTAAGGACGGCTGATTCAGAGATCCGACACCCCTGCTGTCTGGTCTTGTTTTCTGGCCAGAGGGGGCAGCGGTCCTGAAGCGTCTTCCTGACGGGCACGATCTAGCAACATTTTTCTGACATGTCAAGAAAAAATTTTCTGGAATCGAAAAATTTTTTTTCGGGGGCTCGGTCGGAGTCTGATCAGAGCCTGACCAGGGCCTGTTCGGGGGCGTCCAGAGCCAGTTTGGGGGGCTGACGGTTTTTTGGCCAGGCGAAGGCAGGCTGCACCAGGGAAGGATGACCTGGGGCAGAAGGGAGCTCGTCAGGAGAGAAGGGCAGTCTTATCAAGGATGGGGGCTTGGGGGTGAGGCCAGTTGTGGAAGGAGAGCAGAGCCCCTTCAGTCGAGGGGACTCTGCGAAAACGTCGAAATGACGTTCCAGAACGAATCCTGGTCGTAACCCCCTCCAGCTGGAAGGTCTGTGCAAGTTTATGAGCCTTGGGCGGCTGGAGACATAGTCGTAACCCCCTCCAGCTGGAAGGTCTGTGCAAGCTTCACTCCTGACGAAATTAATGAACGGAATGGTCGTAACCCCCTCCAGCTGGAAGGTCTGTGCAAGAGTATGCTCAGAAAGCTAAGACTTGTCAATGACTTGAAAGGTGAAAATTAACCGGGTTGCGTGAAAATGCCCATTTTTTACAAACAAAGCAAAAAAAACGGCAAAGAATATCTTGTAACTCCTTGAAATCAGCCCATTAACCACCTCAAGGTCTGTCTTTAAAAAAGAGTCAACAATATTAAGAACTTGAAAAATTAGCCGCGAGCCTTTGAGACCCCGTTGCTTAATTAATAAGTATACTATAATATATATTATATACATAGACAGGGCAGGCAATGGTGGATGCGGACCTCCTTTTGCCTGTTCACACAAGCAAGACAGGGAACGGGCACCTGCTTAGGTGCCAGTCTTGTCCCTGGCCAAACGTCCGCATGTGAGGCTTGCGACCTTGTGCCTCAAGTCCCCTTCGATGAGGCAGCTGAGAGCACGACTGCCACTGCACCGGACTGAGCAGGGGGACTGCCAAAGGACTCCAGGGCACATTCGTCCCTGCATCCCCCAAGGCCTTTCAGGTGCCAGAGCGAGCCCTGTGGCATCAGGACCCCTCGCACAGGGCAGGGGACTAGTATAGCGTTCTCTAAGTTCGTTAATAGGCAAAGAAATTCCTACAATATGGTGGAAAATGGATTTTTCCCAATCCAGACTTGTTAACGAACTTCAAAAACAAAATACTAGTCGCTGCGCATCCCCAGGGTATCCGGGGCCCAGCCTCCGGCCCAGCCCTTGCCCTCTGTGCCCTGTATCCGCCACATCCAGGACCGAGGCTGTCCCTTCCGAGGCACACAGCCCGGGCCGCAGGCCTGTGAGCTGCAAGGCAGGCAGCAGAAATTTCTCGGGAAGAAAAAGATCGGATATTCCGGGGAATTTGAGTCAAGTTATAAAATTGTAAAAATAACTGACTTTAACACTATGAAAGTAGTATTTAGAATTTTGACAAGATAATTCATGGAATTAACAGAACGTCAGCCTGACAGCTGCCCTGTCATATTTTTACTGGCGCACAAAATTTTTTTCTTGACAAAAAATTATGACATGTTTATACGAGCAGCACGTTCTGCGAAAAACCGGACTGCCCGCATGCGGGGCAGCGGACAGGGGGCCGGCATGATGCCCTGACCAGCTGTCTGTCCTTATAAAGGATCAGCTGCAGCCGGGGCCCCTGGGCAGACATCCTGTCCGCCCGGACACATCACCCAGGGCACCCCAAGCGGGCCGGCCGGTCAGATCTGATCGGCCGTCAGGCTTTTTCAGAAACGAACAGGCAACCAGTTCCTTTGCCATCACTCCCTTGTCAGCACAATAAAACCTTGTACATACCGGGAGCAATGGCTGTTGAACCTGCAATTCCTTGTCCTTGTGTCTTGAGTATCCCAGGTCAGGAGGGGATACAAAAAGACAATTGGGATGAGTGTCCGCAGGGAAGACAAGACCGGAAGACAACACAAAAAATCAGTCCCTTGCAGGGAGAGCCTGCAGGCAGGGGACGTCTTGAAAACCGGACGCCCCCTGCCTGAGGCTCTCTTGCCAAAGCCCCTCTTCAAACCCCATATCCAAATCCGTTCAAAAACCCGCATCAAAAAAAACAGAACAGAGCATCAGGCAGAAAACCCCATCCTTAACGGAGGAAGCAGTTATGGAGACATACAAGGCACAGAATGGAGCACCAGGGCCCCTGCAGACAGCAGAGCCTTCGACGCGCCAGTCCCTAGCAGGCAGGCAAAGTTTTGAAGCAGCATTTGCGGCGACACAGGGGCAGTACCAGGACGAAGAGACCAGGCTGGAGCATCAGGCAGCGACAGAATGGGCTCAGGAAGAGGTATTGGAGGACGTACTGAAGGACGCACTGGAGCAGGCTCATTTCCAGGAACAGGAAGCGGAAGAGGCAGCCAGCGGGTCTGCAGAAAAGAGGTATCAGCACAGCTTTGCCCGTCCGGCAGAGAGGGATTTGGGCCGCTCTTCTGCCCGTCCTTTTGCCCGTCCCTCTGCCTGGCCGTCTGCCAGTCCTTCGGGCAACCGTTCGGGCAATCCGTCTGCCAGTCCTTTGGGCCATCCTTCGGGCAATCGTTCCACCAGTCCTTCCGGCCGTCCCTCTGTCCCCCTGTACGAAAGCTCCCGTGTCCGGTCTGCGGACGATTCCGGGGAAGAGACGGAAGCCCTGGGCGCCGCTGTATACGAAGATCGCCTGTCCCGCAGCCTGACAGACCGTCTGGCAGACCGTCAGGACAGCACTGCTGCCGGATACCAGGAGGCCGGCCTGCGCAGCCCCGAAGAGCGCGCCTGGAAGCGGCGTCCTGCCAGCAGCGAGGCCGTCTATGCCAGGGCCGGGTTGTCTGCTGCCGAAGCCCAGTGGATTGACAGCATCAATGCCATCGACATCCTGAAGGACGAGAAGGTGGCCCTGGAGACGATCCTGCAGTGCCCGCTCTCCTTTGTGGGATCCTCGGACTTTGTGGTGCTCTCGGGCATCCTGCTTGGCCGCTTTCTGGCCATGGACGATCAGGGCCGCAGGGATGTGCGAGCCGACCTGAAGCGTCTCTACAGCTTCATTGGCGGCTGGAGCCTCTTTGAGCCCGAAGCCTGCGGCTTTCTGCTGGCCATTGTGGATCCCGAGGTCATCTATGCCTGCATCCTTTTCTGGCCCGAAAAGCACCGCAGGGAGCGTGCCTTCTTTGTGTCCGTGCTGCTGGGGCTCTTTGCCGAGAACGCCAGGGGTACGGAGTTCCTGCGCAATGGCGGTGTCGACATGCTGCTGGACATCATTGAAGGCGAGCGCAGGCCTGGCACCCTGCTGAGCGCCATCTAGGACAAAAACAAAAATCCGTGCAGTCAAAAAAGCATTCAACCAATAGACATTCTCAGGGAAGGACAGGACACGGATTTTTGCCTGGCATCATGCATCCGGGTCCTGAGCCCTGCTCAAAAGTCCGAGGCTTCGCCGCAAAGCCCCAGGCAAACGGCCAGACGAATAGCCAGACGAACGGCCAGGCGAACAGGCCGATGCCGGGATCCGCAGACAAGCCCGCGACATCCCCGCGAGCGCATTCCCAGGCGGCACAGAGCACAGAACAACAGGTAGAACAACAGGAACAATCATTAGGAAGAACCATGAACCACGCACGCATTCAGCATCAGCCGTGCTTCGGCACGGGCTTTTGCCCTGCCGGCCGCAGGCTGCTCCGTGTCCAGCTGCCCAGGGGCCACATCCCCTGCCGCCTTCGGGCCGGCAGCCTGGCGAACAGAGCCTTTTTCGCAGGAAGCAGCCTCCGGGGAGCGGACACAGAAGGCGCATCACAAGGCCGCGCAACAATCAGAATGTCCGCAATGCCCGGAATCCCCGGAACAAAAATGCCCGGAAAGCCCGGACCAGCCGAACAGCCCGAAGGCTCCCTGACGCCCAGGAACAGGGGACAGACCGGCAGAAGGATCACCCCCTTCCTGCTGCCTGTGCTTGTGTTCCGGCTGCTGGTCGGTGCCTGGATCCTCTGCCTGGTCGTTCTGGCAGGCTCCGAGGCCCTGGCAGCTCAGGACCGGTCCGCCCTGGTCCCCGAGGATCCGGCGCCCGTGCCGGCACAAGGGGCTCAGAAGGACCCGGGGTCTCTGCAATTGCAGGATGAGGCCACAGGCACAGCCGCCCGGACTCAGGGCACAGCCAGAGTCCCTGCCGGAGCAGACGCAGACGCACGAGAGGCCGCCAAGGCTGCCGGAAAAAAGGCAGAAGCCCTGCGCCATCAGCAGCACGAGGAAGCCTTTGCCAGGTCCCTGGAAGACCTCCTCCCCCTGGGCCCGGACGAGGTGCGTACCTATCTCGATCAGAAGGAACGTCTGGACAATGCGGCCCTGCCGGATCCGGCGCGCATGCGCACCCATACCCGCACCCTGTCAGGCAGTGTGCAGGACGAACCGCCGGTCATTCATCTGACGGCCGGCTATTCGTCCACACTGCTCTTTCAGGACGTCACCGGGGCCCCCTGGCCCGTGCTCGCGGCCATTCTGGGCAATGCCAGGGCCTATGCGGTCTCGCAGCCACGGGTGGAAGCAGCGGCTGCAGGAGAGAACAGGGGGAAGGGCGCAGAGGCAGAGCAGGGCGAGCGCAATGTCCACTCCCACATTGTGAACCTTGCCCCCTTGCGCGACCATGCGTCGTCCAACCTGGTGCTCACCCTGGAAGGGGCCGAGTACCCCGTTGTGCTGCATCTGGTCACGGGCAGCGGCCGCAGGGAAGGCCGCCTCAACGATGCTCTCACCATCTTCAGGGTACAGAAGGAAGGCCCTGGGGCCAGAACACCCGTTCTGGGGCCTGAGCAGGAGCCGGTGAGCGAGGAGCTGCTGGCCTTTGTGCACGGAGTGCCGCCCAAGGGGGCCGTGCGCCTGCGCACCCGGCCCGCAGACCCTGGGGTCCAGGTCTGGGCCTACGAGGGCAGCCTCTATGTGCGCTCCATCTACCAGGCCGTGTGGCCTGCCTGGGAGCGCAGTGCGGCCTGCGAGGACGTGCACCTCTATGTGATGCCGGTCACGGCCAGCATTGTGGTGAGCAAGAACGGCCGGAGGCTGAGCCTTGTCTGCCAGCGGCCGGGCCCCTGAGCATGTCTCCTGATCGTCTGTTCCCGGAAGTCTGCAGCCCGGACGTCCCTGAACACAAGTCCCTTCCGGCACAAAACACACACAGACTACACAGGCAACGTTGTCCCTGCCTGACACAACAGACCCCAAAAGCCGGCAGGCGTTGGGCAGGGACGACAGACCAGGTACGAGGTGGACCATGCCACAGTCCGCACAATCAGGCAGCGGCGCAGGCCTGTCCCTGTCCGCAGCCCTGCCCGACAACCTGTCCGACACAAGCGGCGGGCCGGCAACTGCCGGCGCCCAGGCCAGTCCTGGCGTGCAGTCCCTGGCCGAGTACGAGCAGCAGGATCGGGCGCGTCCCCTGGCCCGCATTCTCCCCTGGGTCATGCTGCTTGCCATGACAGGCTTTCTGGCCTTCAGCCTGGTGCGCTGCACCGGGGGCGAGGAAGGCCGGGTGCACGTGGGCGAGCTCACCTCGGCCACGTCCCGCCTGGAGCAGGTGGAAGCCCGCAGCAGTGCGGCCTATCAGGAAAACCTGCACCGCTACTCCGAAGAACGGGCCAGACAGGCCCTCTCGGAGCACGACACCTTTGTGTCGCCGGCAACCGGCGTGCGGGAGCTGCCCAAAACGACCGATCTGCCGCCGGCTCCGGCTCCTGTTCCCCCAAAGCCCGAGCCTGAGCCCAAAAAGCCAGAGACTGTTGTCCTGCGTTCCAGGCCTGCTCCGGTTCAGCCAGTCCAAGACAGGGCTGAACAGCGGGAGCTGCAGGCCCAGCGACAGAGAGCGGATCAGGAACTGGCCCGCCGGCGCGAGGCCATGATGCGTTTCCTGGGAAGTCTGCCGTCCCAGGAACTGGCTTCAGCCGGCGTCTATGTCCTCAATGCGCCCCAGGCTCAGAAACAGGCGTCCGTTCAGGCACCCGCTCAGGCCGGGGAGGCGCCCACCCTGGCAGGGATGAAGGTTGGCGACATCTTGACCGCCGTCAACCGGGTGACCCTGGACTCCGATGCGCCAGGGCCTGCCATGGTGGAGGTGGTGCAGGGGCCGTACAAGGGAGCCAGGGTCATCGGCTCCTTCAGGCGCCTGGGCGAGCACCTCATGCTTGCCTTCAGCCAGCTGGTGACCAGGGAAGGACAGATCATCCCCCTGGAAGCCTGTGCCATAGACCCGGAAACGGATCGCACGGCCGTGCGCTCGGCCGTGGACCGCCATGGCCTCAGCCGCTGGGGCGGCCTTGTGGCAGCCTCCTTTCTGGAGGGCTTTGGCGATGCGGTGAGCCGGGCAGGCACGAGATCCTATACGTCGATCTACGGCTCGGGCCTGAGCGTGCCGGGCTATTCCCCGGGCGACGAGGCCTGGATTGCCGCCGGCAAGGTGGGCGAGCGGGCGGCCGGGGTCTTCGAGAAGAACTTCACCATGGCCCCTACGGTCACCCTGGACTCCGGTACCCTCATGGGGGTGCTCATCCTGCAGCTCCCAGGACACGGTCAGGCGGCCCTGACAGACACAAGGGCAGCTCCCAGGCCCGTCCCGGCAGCGACCAGACAAAACACCCATTCCGTATCCGGGACGACAGGGGACGAGACACGCAGCGGACCACGCTTTGTGCACATGCAGCCCTGACAGAGGCCGTCCCGGCAAAGATCGATCGGGCAAGGCACCAGGGACAGAAAACCCCAGGGCAGAAGATGTCACAACAGCAGGAAGGCCTCAGCAGCCAGCCGACACCACACGATACAACTCAGCAAGGAACCAGCAGAACCAATCAGCAGAAACAGGCGGAGGAATCATGCGTCCCACACAATCCATTCCCAGCGTACTGCCAGGGGAAGCGGCAGGGTCTGGCCAGGTCGTCCGGACGAGCCAGGCCGTCCAGATGAGCCTGCCAGGCCTGCCAGATCTGAATGCCGAGCCCCGGGCCGGCGCTGCCGCGACCAGTGCCGCCCGAAGCGAAGAAACAGCCGCAGCTGCACGGGCTGCTGCCAGGCCGCAGGCAGAGGCCACCGGAAACACCGTCTCCCAGGCGCCGGCACGCCGTCCCATCTACCATCTGCGGCCCATGGGCGGCCGGCGGGGTTTCCGTGCAGCAGCACACCCCGACCAGCGACAGGACCAGCGACAGGAGTATGGCCCTGATCAGCGCCAGAACCAGGCCGCAGCGGCTGTGCCGGCAGCCGAGTCTCCGTCTGCGGCGACAGTCCCTGCCGCCGCATCCGCTGCGGGCCCGGGCGTCCGAGCTGCCGGGCCTGCCAGTGCAGGAACAGGCATCGGAACACTCTCTGGAACAGTCCCTGGAGTGGTCGTCGAGACCGGCGAGGAAGTGAGCCCCGAGGTGCTGGCCCTGGCCGCCTGCGACATTCCGGCCGAGCTGGCCACAGGCGAGGAAGCGGTCGGCGCCCTGGACCGCAGCTTTGACTTCAGCGATCAGGCAGCCGTGCCCATCGTGCCCGAGGGCACCACCATGGTGGTGGAAGAAGACGTTGTGCTCACCGGCTCGAAGCGCAGGAGCACGCGCTCGACCCGCACCGTGCAGAAGAAGGCCGCCAGAAAGCCCACGCGCCGGAAGACCACCACCGGCACCACCGGCACGCGCCGCAGGACGAGCACCCGCGCCAAGGCAGCGGCGGAAACGGCTCCCGAGCAGAGTCCTGAGCAGAACCCCGACCAGATGACGGCCCGGATGACTTCACATGTGCCCGATCCTGTCGTGTCCGCGAATTCGGATTCGGCTCCGTCTCCGGCCGAAGGATCCGGAGACGGAATGACCGTGGCAGGATACCCTGACGCGGCACAAGACGCAGCACAAGAGACAGCGTTCCAGCCGGCTTTTCAGGAAGCTGCCCGGCAGACCCAGGCCCAGGCCGCAATCCCCAGGCGTCCGACCTTTGCCCGCGACGACGAAGGCCAGCTCAGGCGTCTGCGTCAGCGTCTGAGTGCTCCCTATGCAGACAGCCTCTTCCCCGAGCTGGAGGCCGAAGAGGCCGCCCGGGCAGCCCGCAGCAGGGATGACGGGCCGGCAGAATCCGAAGACAGGGGCTTTGCCGGACGAGTCCCTGCCGCAGGAGCGCCGGTCCCTGGATCCACGGGGCCTGCGGGGCCTACGGATGAGGCAGACCACCGGGAGCGTGCACGGACCAGGGAGCCTGCTGCGGATGTGGGCTCTGGCCAGAGCGTCAATCAGAGCGTCAATCAGAGCGTCGACCAGAGCCCCGAGCAGACTCCCGCCCAGGCCACCTGGGCAGCCCGGGCGGACAGCAGGCCCCAGGCTGCGGGCCCAGTCTCGCAGGAACCGGCGTCTGACAGGACAGCGTCTCCTGAGGCCGACGTCCGTTCCACAGAACAGGGCACAGACCAGAGCACTGACCAGGCCCCAGAACAGCCTGCCGAAGAGGCACAGGCAGGACAGTCGGCTGCGCTGCGACGCCGTCTGCCCATCCTCTCTGGCTGTTCCCACCGTTTGCTGATTGTCCTTGTCCTGATCGTCCTCGGGATCGGCGCAATTGGGATGTTCCTCATGCAGAGCCAGACTGATCCCAGGGGCCCTGTCACAGGCCGGCTCCCAGACCGGCTCACTGACCGGTCCCGACCGTCCGCCTCTGTTCCTGCGGACCGGAACGGGACTGTGCCCGTGACGGCTCCTGGCCTTGTTCCCGGGACGGCAGCCCCTGACTCATATGGTCTCCATGGCACACAGGACGCCGACCGGCCCGCTGGTCTGACAGCGCAGGAATGGGCCGAGATCCTGTCCGCAGACGAACAGAATGAAGACAATTCTGCAGACGATTTGGGCGCCTCCCGGGAAACCTCTCTGGAAGTCTCCCGGGAAGCCGGTCAGGCATCCGAGCCTCTGGCTGCTGCGGAGCAGGGGGCAGACGACACGTCTGCGAGTTCTGGGGACTCTGCAGACCCTGCCGGCAGGGCAACTGCCGAGGAGAAGGCGCGGCAGATGCGGCAGTTTGCCCTGGAACTGCGTCTCCTGCGCCTGACCACCCAAGACACCATGGCTCTGCTGGCCAGGGTGGAAGAAGCCCTTGGCAGGCAGGAGGATGTATCGGGGGACGCCGGACAGCCTGACACCTCCGGTGCCAGGGAAGCCGCCGAGGCGGACCTGATCCGTCTGCTGGATCGCTGCGAGATCCTGGGCGTCCAGATGCGGCAGTGGGCGTTGCGCTCCCGGGCCCTTGTGCTGGCAGAGGACGAGTTCTCCCGCGAGCTTGCCCGCCGTGCGGCCCGGGCCCTGGCTGCCAGGGCTGCCCAGGCTCCCGACACCGCTTCCACAGAAACAGCGTCTGACGCCCATACCGCCCTGCTTTCCGGTGCGGCCCTGACGGCCGCCGCCCCGGCTGCTTCTTCGCGTGAGCCCGCCGGGAAGGCTGCAGGCAGAGCACAGAGCCCGCAGGTTCTGCCTGAGGACGACCGCAACACGCAGCAGAAGGCCCCCGACAGCGAACAGCAGACTGTTCAGAAGGAGACCCGCAAGGAAGCCCGGAAGGACAGTGCGAAGGCAGACTCCGGCAGGGAGGTGAACAGGACGAAGCAGGAGAAGAAGCAGAAGGCACAGGCCCGCACGGTCCGGGAAAAGAAGGAGCGTGCCCGAACAAATGCCAGGGCAAAGGCGCAGGCAGGAAAGAGCGTGCCCTTGGCCCTCAGGGGCTGGACCGTGGCCGGCATTGGCGACAACCGGGCCGTGCTGGCCGATCCCGAGGGCCGGGCCTGGACCGTGGTGGCTGGCGGCCGCACCACGGACTTCCGGGTGCTGGCCATTGACCTTGCCGGGCACAGGGTGCTGACGGACAAGGGGCCCCTCTCCTTTGCCGGTTCCGGAACGAACCGGTCCGGAAAGAAGGATTTTGGAAAGAAGGACTCCGGGAAGAAGGACTCCGGGCGCCAGGGCCCCGGAGTGAACTAAAAGCCAGGCAGGAAGGAGCAGCGTATGGAATCGGACCTGCTTGCGGCCTGTGCCAGGCTGGCCTCCGAACTGCAGCATTTCTACCCCCTCATTCGCACGGTGAGCATCCTGGCAGGCTTTGTCTTCCTGGGGGCTGCCCTGGTGCAGCTCAAGGCAAGCGGCGAGGAGCGCCGGAGTCCCTGGCCCGGGTTGTGCGCCCTGCTGGTGGCAGGGCTTATGCTGAGCCTTACCACGGTCATGGACGCGCTCACCATGAGCCTCTTTCGCACCTCGGCGCCGGCCGACCTTGCCTCGGTGAGCGTGGGCAGTGCCGGCGGTCTTGAGCCCATGATCCGCCTGGCCGTGACCATTGTCATGGTGGTGGGCGCCTATCAGATCGTGAAGGGCCTGGTCATGCTCAGGGAGTCCGCGAGCAGGGCCCACGTCTTCTGGTCGGCCATCACCCACATCGTGGGCGGCATCCTCTGTCTCAACATCCGTACCTTTGTCCTCGCCCTGGGCTCCACCATGGGCGGCAGTGTGGAGGAGGTGGCCCGCGTGCTGCTGGGCGACTGAGCTTTGCACACCATGGGGTGCCGGGGCAGCGATGCAGTGGGCTTGCACGCAAGGCCCCGGGCTTTCGCGACACAAGACACAAAAGAACAGCAACCATCAAGGAGGACCTGATGAACGAACAGAACAGGGAACAGATTGCCACACAGGAGACTGTGGGCGGCACAACCCCACACAAGGACAGCCCTGTCCCGGACAGGGCACACAGGGAAGCTGCCGTGAACAGGGAAGTGCCTTCCCCCGCTGCCGGAGGCGCACACGCAGAGGGGCAGGGAGATTCTCAGGGAGCTGTCCAGGGTGCTGCCCAGGCTGTGCGCAACGCCGGTTCGGCCGCTGTCCCTGAGCAGGTTGCTGGCCAGGGTTCCGGGCAGGCCACTGAACAGGTTTCTGCGCCGGCCTCTGCACCGGTCCCTGTGGCTTCTGACTCCGGGCCCGTACAGGCAGCAGGCCTCGTGCAGGCTCAGGCACAGGATCGCAAGTCCGGATCCCGCAACCGCAGGGCAGCCCGCAGGGCTGGCGAGGAGCAGGCCAGGGAGCTTGCCGACTGGCTGGCCGAGCAGACGGCCGCACGAACCGCCGACAGGGTCATGGCCAGGCTTGAAGAACGCGATCGTGCCCGTGCCGCCGATGAACAGGAGGCCGGAGCAGGGAAGAGCGGAAACGGGAATGGGGCCCAGGGTGCAGCAGGGACGGCGACAGGACCGAGGGAGCGGCTGGGCTGCGTTGTGCAGGCCGTCTTCTTCTTTGTGATCGTCTCCTGCACCAATGCCCTGGCCGCCACGAGCCTCGGGGACATGGCCGACAACCTCAAGGGCGAGCTCTCCCGCTTCGGGCCGCTTTTGCAGGCTGGCTTCGCCCTGGGCGGCTTCTTCCTGGTGGGCCTTGGCCTCTGGCAGCTCTGGTCCCGCTCCCAGCAGCCCGGCCAGCCCAAGGGCAGCGCTATCATAGCCATTGTCATTGGCTGCGGCCTGCTCGGGGCAGCCACGGTGGCCCAGATGGGCGCAGGGTCCCTGGGCACGGGCACGCCGGAACTCAGCGAGATTGGCCTCTAGATCATGAACAGGGCCCGGGGGAAGGCTGCGGGCAGAATGCCCCTGTCGTTGCCCCGGCCCGTTTTCCCGGACAGTCAGGACGTCCAAGAGACAGGAACAGAGACAGAGACAGGAACAGAGACAGGGGGGCGCAGGAAGTGATGGAATTCACGCTGGCCAATGTGGTGCGCGGCGCCGTCTGGCTGCAGACAAGCATGGACAATGACACCAGGGGCACGGCCAGGGATCCGCGCTTTGCGGCCCTGCGCCACGACGACTGGACCTGTCAGGGCTGCGGCTGCCGCTCTTCGCCCTGCGACGAGGATCTGTGGGCAGGCCTTGAGGTGCACCACAAGGACGACAACCCGGACAATCAGACGCTTGCCAACCTGGCCACCCTCTGTCCCCTCTGCCACGGCCTCATGCACTGCGACCTCATGCTGGAGCAGGGCCTTCTGCCAGGCCGTTTCCTGTGGAGCGAGCGGATCCCGCAGCGCTTTCTGACCCTGTATGTGCACGTGCGTGCCGTCGTGGACGTGCGCTGTGCCAGGCTTGCCGAGCAGGGCATTGTGCACGCGAAAGAGGCCCGCAGCACCGAGGAGGAACGCATGCTGCGCATCCGCGATCGCTGCGAGGAGGTGGACCGGGCCCTTGCCCGCTGCACGCTGGCCGGAGTCACCCTCACCCTGCGGGGCAGGCGCTACGATCTGGCAGACATGCTGGACGGCCGGGAAGCCGCCCTTGGCCTTGTGCTGGGGCGCCTGGTCCGCACAGGGTCACGGGAAGAACGCGCCCGGGCTGCCGCCCGTTTGCGCCCCTTGCGCTGGCTCTGCGACTGGCGCAGGCACCCGAAGGCCCGCGTCTATGCCCAGTCCGAGGTGTGGGGCAGCGCCTCGGAGTGGGCCGGGCAGTGGTTTGCCGAAACCCGCCGGCTGCTTGGCCGTGCCGGGCTGTCCCGGTGACTGTCCCAGTGATTGTCCCAAGGACTGTCCTGATGAGTTTTTTCCTCGTTTCCCCATTCTGCCTTCGAAGAAGGAGCAATGCAAGGAGGAGCATCATGCCGCTGCGCGTGTTTGGATTGGGCCGGCAGGCGACGCAGGCGTCGCAGAACAGTAAGCCCGGGCACAAGGGAACGGGTCTTAAGCAGGGATGCTTCTTTCCGGAGACGGGCAGGGCTGGAGCAGAAGGCGACAGAACAGGCAACCTGGCAGACAGCGGAGCAGATCTTCCCCTGGCAGGGGCCCTGGGCTGCGCGGAGAGTCTGGTCTCTTTGCGCCGGGCCCTGCGCTCTGCCCAGAAGACAGGCCTTGTCCTGGCCCTTGCCAATGTCCTCTGCTTTGCCGCCCTGTGCGTGACCCTGCTCACCCGGCCCGAGCCGGTCTACTTCGGCATGAGCCAGGAGATGAAGCTTCTGCCCATGACGCCGCTCTCGGCGCCCATCATGAACGAAGCCAGTCTCAAGAACTGGGTGGCCCAGGCCGTGACCCTGTCCTTCAACCTGGACTACGTGCACTGGAAGCGCCAGCTCAACGAGGTGCGCCGCTTCTTTACCCGCCAGGCCTTCGTGCGCTTTGCCACTTCCCTGGACAAGGAAGGCCATCTCGATCTCATCCGCCAGCAGCGTGCCCTCATGCACGCTGTGGTGCAGGGCACACCCGTCATGACCCGCTCTGGTGTCGTGCAGGGGACTCTGCTCTGGGAATTCGAGATCCCCCTGCTTGTCACCTACGAGACCTCGGCAGGCCGCATCTCCAACAATGCGGTCACCGTTGTCTGCCAGGTGCAGCGGGTGCCGGCCACGGACTACCCCCAGGGCGTGGCCCTGACCAGTCTGGTGACCACACGGCGCGTGGTGGTGCCCTGACAAGCGCACAGCTTCCAGTCTGTCCCTGGTCCCGAGTTTCCCCTGTTTCTGTCTTGTTTTCCCGGAGGTCTTCCATGTCCCTGGACGGATTCTTTGCCGCACTGGACAGCCTTGGCCGCAATCTGCAGGACTTCTGCAACGTGACGCCCACCTCCCTGTGCCGCCTGCACACCTGCGAGGAGCACGACATCCTGGTGGCCGACACGGCCGCCATGGTCTCCCTCATCGAGCTCTCCGGCAGCCTCAGGCTCACGGGCAGCGAGGAATACGAGGAAGTGTGCCAGGTGCTCTGCAGCTCCCTGCGCACGCCCCTGGCCCGCGAGGCCCATGCCCTGCAGGTGGTCTTCTGCTGCGATCCGGAACGGGCGCACAAGGACATTGCCAGGGCCATGGCGCCTTTGCATGTGACAGCCCGCCATCTGGAGCTCGATCTTGAGCGGGTGCTGGAGGACTGGGAAGAGGATCTTGCCCGCTACTGTGCGAGCGAGCGCACCCTGCTGGCCTTCTGGACAAAGCCCTCCATCCTGAGCCGGGCCGAGTACAGCAAGGCCCTGGCCGAGAACCGCCGCCTGCGCCAGCCCCTGGCAAAAAGCCGCGAGGCCCAGGGCCTGCACGTGGCCATTGCCCGCATGCGCGATGTGCACCGCTCCCAGGTGCGCGATCTTGTAGACAAGCTGGGCAGTGTGCGTTTGCGGGCCAGAGTGCTGGAAGCCCACGAGGCCGTGGCCGCCCTGCGCCTGCTCAATGCCCCCAAATCCACTGCTCCCACCTGGCGGCCCTGCCTGCCAGGGGATCCGCTCCCGCTTCGGGTGCCTTTGCCTGGCTCGCGCCGCAACGAGGCGACCTCCTATCTTCCGCCCACCATAGCGCGCCAGGTCTGGCCCTGCGAGGCACGAGTGCACGAGGGACGCCTGGTGGAAGTGGACGGCTTTCTCTCTGCGCCGCTCTACCTGTCCCTGCCGCCCCAGACCCTGCTGCCCTTTGCCAGCCTCTTTCGCTCCCTCCTCAACGAGGGCCTGCCCTGGCGGGCGAGCATCCTCCTGTCCGGGGACGGCATGAAGGGCCAGGCCCTCAAGTCCGTGGCCGCCTCCATCCTCTCCTTTGCCTCGCCGGTCAACCGCATGCTGCAGCAGAGCTTTCAGAGCCTGCAGAATCTGGTTTTGCAGGGCGAGACCACAGTGGGCCTGCAGATGAGTCTGGTCACCTGGGTGAATCTGGACGAGTGCGAGAGCAGGGTACAGGCCCGCCGCACAGTGAGCCAGCGGGCGGCCCGCCTGGCCTCGGCCGTGCAGTCCTGGGGCGCCTGCGACACAAGCGCCCAGTGCGGGGATGCCCTGGAACTCTATGCTGCCACCCTGCCGGCCATGGCGCCCTCGCAGCCTGTGCCAAAGGCCATTGCGCCCCTCTCGGACGCCGTGCGCCTCCTGCCGCTCTTTCGTCCCTGCTCGCCCTGGACGGCAACGGAAGTGCCCCTGCGCACCTCGGACGGCAAGTTCATGCCCATGAGCCTCTTTCACTCCTCCATGGCAAGCTGGAACGAGATCTGCTTTGCCGGCATGGGCGCGGGCAAGTCCTTCTTTCTCAATACCCTCAACTTCTTCTTTGTGCTGCGGCCGGGGCAGACAAGGCTCCCCTGGCTGACAGTCATCGACATAGGCCCCTCCTGTGCAGGCGTCATTGAACTCATCAGGGCGGCCCTGCCCAGGCACAAGCGGCATCTGGCCGTCTTTGCCAGGCTGCGCAACGTGCGCGAGGCCGCCATCAATCCCTTTGACACCCCTTTGGGCTGCGACGCGCCCCTGCCCAATCACGCGGGTTTTCTTGTCAATCTGCTGGCGCTCCTGTGCACGCCCCTGAACGAGACCGCTCCGGCCGACGGCGTCACGGACATGCTGCGCGAGGCTCTGGATGCGGTCTATCGCAAGCTGGCGCCCCAGGGCGCCAGGCCCAGGCGCTTTGATCCCTTTCTGGAGTCCGGGCTCACGCGCTGGCTGGACGAGCACCACATCCGCCACGATGCGGTCACCACCTGGTGGGACATCGTGGCCGAGCTCTTCAGGGCCGGCAACATCCCCCTGGCCGTGCAGGCCCAGCGCCATGCCGTGCCCCTGCTCACCGACGTGCTGGTGGAGCTCAACGATCCCCTCATACGCGACCGCTTTCGCACCATTACCCTGCACGGGTCGGCGGAGAGCGTGCCCGAGGCCTGCGTGCGCCATCTGACCACAGCCCTGCGCGAGTACCCCATCCTGGCCGCACCCACGCGCTTTGCCCTGGGCGCGGCCCAGATTGTGGGGCTCGATCTCTCGGAAGTGACGCCCAGGGGCGGGGCGGCGGCAGAGCGGCAGTCCGGCATCATGTACCTTCTGGCCCGCTTTGTGGGCGCAGCCCACTTTTTCAATTCCGTGGCCGATCTCGATCATGTGCCGCCTCTCTACCGCTCCTATCACAGGCCGCGCTTCGAGAACCTGGTGGCCGACCCCAAGCGCCTCTGCTACGACGAATTCCACCGGGCCAGCTGCGCGGACCTCAACAATCCCCTCTCGCGCCAGATTCTGGCGGATCTCACCACGGCAAGCAGGGAAGCCCGCAAGCAGAACCTCTCCATTGCCCTCTACTCCCAGCAGCTGGGGGACTTTCCGTCCGTGCTCGTGGACCTGGCCACAAGCATCTACGTCCTTGGCAGCGGCACAGCCCAGGAAGCCAGGGACATTGCCGCCCGCTTTGGCCTCAATCAGGCGGCCCTTCATGCCCTGCGCCACATAACACGACCCACCAGGGCAGGGGCAGGGCTCATTGCGCTCTTTCGTACCTCAAGCGGCGAGTCCATCCACTATCTCACCTGCACGGTGGGTGCCTATGCCCGCTGGGCCTTTTCCACCACGGCCGAGGACATGCGCGTGCGCTCGCGGCTCTACGCAAGTCTTGGCTGCGCCAGGGCCCTGGAGGTGCTGCGCAGGGCGTATCCTGACGGCAGCATCAAGGACGAGCTCGAGCGCCGGCGCGAAGCCCTGGAAGCACGGCCAGGCGAGGCGCCGGCCGACATTCTGGAACAGATTGTGGCCGAGCTGGAGGAACAGGCAGCCGGCATGAAGAGGGAAGGGGCCTGAAGGCTCCCAGGAGGCTCCCGAAGTTTTCTGACGCGTCCCTGCTCCCTGTACGGCAGGAAGCTCATGTGTCCCAGGCCCCGGTCCACGAGGCAGAAGCATCCCCGGACTGCAGGGTTTTTCTTGACATGCAGGCCCGGTCACAGGCAGGCGCAGCAGGTCGCCTGTCCGTGACCGGGCCTGTTTCGTCATGCCCTGAAGACAGGGTCTGGAAACCGGGACAAGACGATCAGGCATCCCCGAGCCTCTCGAATGTCCCGGCATACCTCGGCAATGCCTGGTCTCTGTACTTCTTCAGTTCTGTTTCTTTGCAGAGGAATTTTTTCACGCCATGATAAGGAGCAAAAGAAAAGGGGGTGATGTCACAATCACCCCCTTGCCTTTCTGCTGACAGGCAGACGCTGTCAGTTTCTTCCTGGTCCTGCGCCTAGTAGCTGGCCGGGAAGAGCCTGGCGTCGACAGGCTTGAGCGTTTCCTGCAAAAAGGCCTTGCCCTTGGCAAAACCATCGGTATCGGGGGCCATGATGGTCACAACGCTGCCCTTGCTGCCGTTGCTCGTGAAATAGTTCAGACCTTTGACCTGCTTGGTGTCGTGGGAAAATTCCACCACATAGGAGTCTCCCTGCTGCACAGGCTCCTTAACAGTGATGCCGCCGGTCCGCATGCTCTGGACAGTCTGTTCGGCAAGCATTTGGGCAGGCAGGGGAGCGGGCACGACCGTTATGGTGATGACGAGCTTGTCGGTCTTGCTCTGCAGAAGCACGGTGACTGATCCGTTGGACTGGGGCTTGGAAACCGTGCTGTTCCAGTCTGCGGGAAGGTTCAGGGAGAAGTAGTCGTTCCTGATTTCCTGTGCTTGCACGTTTGCTGCCAGGCACACAAGAGCCAGAAGGGCAAGACAAAGAGACGCAAGTTTCCTCATGTTGAATTCCTTTTTCTGATGACTGGACCGGAGCTCTGGCCCAGAGAAAAGTGTGAGTGATCGGTCGATCGGGCCAAACGGGGCCAAACGGGGTTGTTCGTGCCGATCAGGCAGACAGGTCCGGTGACATGGACACTATCCGTCGCAAGGTGAGCATCTACCTGTGCAATCAGATTTTCCAAAAAAGAAGAAAGTGTCAAGGACGCTGCCCAGGTGTTCAGGCAGGAAAACAGGAGCAGTGCAGGGCGGTTCCCGGATGAGAGCCCTGCAGGTCATGACTCCGGGACAGATCAGTCGAGACAAACCAGAGCAGAAGACAGATCAGTCGGGACGGTCTGGGGTTGAGAGAGGCCGCGCCACGCTCTGGGACTGATCGGTGGACGGTCACTGTCTGTCGTCCCGGGTGGCTTGTGCAAGGCCCTGCATGAGATCCTTCGGGTTGAAGAAGATCCCTGATGCCGGGAAGGAGCGGTTTTTCCAGAGGGCGGAAAAGGGGCAGTCACCATTGGCAGCAGAGGGCCGGCAGGCACAAGGGAAAGCAGCATGTGCGGGACAGAGGTGGGGCTTCCGGTCCATTGGCACCGGTCAGGACAAGCCTCGTTTTTTTCATTGTGCTTGCCTCCAATCTGCTCTATGCTGCCCCCGGTCCCCTTCACGGACGACAAGGCCTCCTGTGGGAAAACGACGACAGCGTCACGTTTTTTTGTCCTGCCCTGCAAAAACGATTGTCCCCGGAGCCCTTGCCGAACACACACTGTCCTCAAACGCATTGGGACGATCCTGTTGGGAAGATCCCTGCTCCCGGACCCGGGCCTCCTTTTTCGTGCAGAACTTTCAGGCCCTGCGCCCGTCTTTGCGAGCGCCCCTTCCGGGACTTGTGCCGATCTTTCTCTCGCTGCGCGCTCCTCTCGTGCTCCCCTGGCCTCGTGCCTTCAGGGGTTTTGTCCACGGGTCTCGTGCCTTCTGGTTTGGGCCCTGGGTCCTGGCGGAACTGCCTGTTCGGCTCCCTTTGCAGAAGCCATGCAGCAGGGCCGGGGCACGCACAAGCCCTGCACGGTACCAGGGTCGCGCACGAAGAAAAGCCAGGATCCCCCGGGGAACCGGAACATGTCCAACAAGTTAGAACAGCAGCCAGCCGACAGGCAGAACCTTACCCCCGAAGAACTGGCCACGCTCAGCCTGTGCTGGGAATCATGGGAGCAGGCCGTCTCCACGCCTGCCCGCCGCATTGTGCGCGCCAAGCTGCACCTCGTCTTCCTGCTGGTGCGCTACGGCGGCCTGCGGCTCAGGGAAGTGCTGGAGATGCCCGTGACAGCCTGTCTGGACAGGCAGAGCGGGCTCTTGTCCGTGCCCGGAGAAAATGCCCGCGACATCATGCTGCCCATGGGCTGCATGCAGCACTTTCGCCGCATTCTCTCACTGCCGGAAGCGGAACAGGCGGACTTCCTGGCCCTGGATACGGGCTTCATCAGAAGGAAGTTCTATGCCGTGGCCGAGCTCTGCGGTCTGCCGCCCCAGAAGGCGGCCCCGCGGGCCCTGCGCTATGCCCGGGGCCTGGAGCTCCTGAGCCTGCACGTGCCCCTGTCCATGGTGCAGAAGTACCTGGGCCAGCCTGGAGCTGCCAAGACCTTCTTCCTGAACTTTGCCGGCGGCGATGTGAAAAGCCACGTGCTGGACCGGGCCCGCGAGCGCAGCAGGTCCAGGGACAACGTGCTGGCAGGCATTGTCACAAGCATACGCTTAGGCCTGCGCCGGGCCGAGCTTGAGATCTCCGTTGCCAGCAAGCTTGTCCTCTATGCCCAGACAAGCCTTGACCGCGTCCAGGACCTGGATCTGGGCGAGCACAGGCAGGTGATCTCCTTCCACATTCCCTCCTCGCGCATTGTGCTCACCCTGGATCATGTGCCGACAAGCCTGCACAACTGCCTGGAGGCCACCGTAACCGGTCTGCACGCCGACTCCGTGGAGGGCTTTGCCAGCACGGTATTGTGCGACGGCACGCCTCTGCATGCGGATCTGGACTGGGGCAGACTGGACTCGGCCGAGCTCTACGAGGGTCGCAGGGTGTGGCTGCACTTTGCGGCCTCCAGCGTGGAAATCGACGACTAAGGCTCAAAAAGCCTGCTTTGCCGCTTCCCGTCTGCCGGGTGCCCCGCAAAGCGTGACTGTTTTTTTCAAAAGTGTACATTCTGCTGCCCTGAGGCTAAGAAGAAATCGAACCTGACACAAGGGGGGAGACTTCCTTCGTGCCGGGTGTTTCAGGCAGGGCACTTCTTTCAGGGACCATACAGCATCGGGAGTTTACATATGTCCTTTGAGTTTCGTTTTCTGCGCGTCGACATGGCCAGCAAGACCTGTACCTTCGAGCCGGTACCCCAGGAATATGCCGGCCTTGGCGGACGTGCGCTGACCTCGACCATTGTTGCCAGGGAAGTCGATCCCACCTGCACGGCCCTTGGACCGCACAACAAGCTGGTCTTTGCACCCGGCCTGCTTGGCGCCACCAACAGCCCCAACTCCAACCGAATTTCCGTGGGCTGCAAGAGCCCGCTCACCGGCGGCATCAAGGAAAGCAATGCCGGCGGTCAGCCCGGCGGACATATTGCCAAGCTGGGCATCCTGGCCATCATTGTGGAAAACATGGCCCCCGAGGGCGAGTGGTGGCAGCTGGAACTGGGCCTCGACTCGGCCCGTCTGGTGCCCTCCACCGTGGCAGGCCTCAACAACTTTGATGCCGTGGCCAAGCTGGTCGAGCAGTACGGCGACAAGTGCAGCTACATCACCATCGGCCGCGCCGGCGAGTTCAAGCTCACGGCGTCGAGCATTGCCTGCACGGACCGCGAACTGCGTCCCATGCGCCATGCCGGCCGCGGCGGCGTCGGCGCCGTCATGGGCTCCAAGGGCCTCAAGGCCATCATTGTGAACCCCGCCAACGGCAAGTCCGCTCCCCTGGCCGATCCCGAGGCCTTCCGCAGCGCCTCCAAGCGTTTTGCCAAGGCCCTCACCGACCATCCCATCACGGGCAATGCCCTGGCCCAGTACGGCACGGCCGTGCTCGTCAACATTCTGCACGAAGCCGGCGGCCTGCCCACCAAGAACTTTACCGTGGGCCAGTTCGAAGGGCATGAAAACCTCTCCGGCGAGACCCTCAACAAGGTCACCAAGGAACGCGGCGGCGAAGGCTCCGTGGCCCATGGCTGCATGAGCGGCTGCATGCTCCGCTGCAGCGGCCTGCTCGCCGACAAGAAGGGCAAGTTCCAGAGCAAGTGGCCCGAATACGAAACCCTGTGGTGCTTCGGCCCGCACAGCGGCATTGACGATCTCGACGCTGTCTCCCGCTTCGACTACATGTGCGACGACTTTGGCGTGGACACCATTGACGTGGGCGTGGCCGTCGGCGTGTGCATGGCCGGCGGCGGCATCCCCTACGGCGATGCCAAGGCTGCCCTTGATGCCGTGGCCCAGATCAGCGAAGGCACGGCCCTTGGCCGCGTGCTTGGCTGCGGAACGGCCACTACGGGCCGCGTCTATGGCGTGCGCCGCGTGCCCTGTGTCAAGGGGCAGAGCCTGCCCGCCTACGATCCGCGTGCCGTCAAGGGCCAGGGCGTGACCTACGCCACCACCCCCATGGGCGCCGACCACACGGCCGGCTACGCCGTGACCGCCAACATCCTGAGCTGCGGCGGCACGGTGGATCCCCTGAAGAAGGAAGGCCAGATCGAGCTCTCCCGCAACCTGCAGATTGCCACGGCCTCCGTGGACTCCGTGGGCCTGTGCCTCTTCACCGCCTTTGCCATCCTGGACGTGCCGGATGCCCTGCCCGCCATTGTGGACATGCTCAATGCCAAGTTCGGCTGGAGCCTGACCGGCGATGACGTGGTGACCCTGGGCCAGCGCATCCTGACCACGGAAATCGACTTCAACCGCAGGGCCGGCATCGGCATCGAGCAGGACCGCCTGCCCGACTTCTTCACTGACGAGCCTGTGCCGCCGCACAACACGACCTTCGACATCACCCCCAAGGAACTGGCCACAGTCTTCAACTGGCGGGATGAAGTGAAGGAACTGGAAAAGAATCAGTAGGCCTGGGGACTTGATGCCGCCGGCACGGGGGACAGGATTGTTCTGATCCTTGCCTCCCGGGGCAGCGGCAGGGCCCGCAGCCTTGCACTGCATGAACCCTCAAAGACCCGGTCAGACCATACGCCTGGCCGGGTCTTTCACAAGGAAGTGCTTTCCCCGGGGCCGGCTTTTGCAAGACATGGCCCGGGGCAGGGCGTTCCCCATGGCAGGGCTTCCCTGTGAAGGGCTTTGCAGGGGCTGGCTTTCATGCGAGAGTGGGGCGTGATCATCAACCTTCTTTTCCAGGAGTTCCTTGCATGCACATCCTCGTCAAGCTGAGCACGACGCTCAGGGATCTTGTGCCAGACTATCAGCCCACCCCCGGACTGCTGCTCGACGATGTTCCCGAGGGCAGCACGGCCGCAGACGTGGCGGCCAGACTGAACATCCCGGCCAGCGAAATCAAGATCGTCATGATCAATGCCCGCCAGAGTCCCCTGGAGCAGGAGCTGCACGACGGTGACCGCCTGGCCCTCTTTCCGCCCGTGGGCGGCGGCTAGGCCAGGGACACGACTGATCCGTCCGGTGGCCCGTCTGTCCATAGGCCTGTCCTGAACACGACCGGTTCCGGGCACGTCTGGTACATCTCTGGCACATCTTTGGCCCATCCCCGGTCATCAGCTCGCACGCCAGTTTGCCTGTCCCCTGGCCTTCCTGAACGCAGGAACACAGGGGACCCCTTGTCGTTGTCTGTCGATTTTTGCCGTCTGCTGCCGCCTGCAGAGAAGAGGATTGCCATGGCCCCGACCCGCCACGAGTTTCACGAATTTCTGGCCGCGCACTTTCCCGAAACGCTGCCGGCTGCCGGCTGCACGGCACAGGCAGACCTGTCCGGCTCCGAGCCCCTTTTTGTGGAAGACCGCTGCATCAGGGCCTGGGCCAGGGCGCAGGGCCAGCCTGTACCCGAGGCTCTGCCCGAGGTCATGGCGGCCCTCCTTGATCTCGATGTCTGGCCCGAGCGCTTCAGGCAAAACTGCGGCGCGTATACGGCCAGGCAGATGCAGTGCCTTTTGCGCACCAGGGTGGCCATTGCCGGTGCGGGCGGTCTGGGCGGCCATGTGACGGCCCTGCTGGCCCGCCTGGGCGTCTGTCACTTCACCCTCTGCGACAGGGACGTCTTTTCGGAAAGCAATCTGAACCGTCAGGCCTTCTGCACGCAGAAGGTGCTGGGCTGTCCCAAGGTGGAGGTGGCCGCGGGCTTTGTCGCGGACATTGCCGACTATGCCAGGGTGCGCCCCCTGGCACTGACCCTGAACGACGACACCATGCCCGACTTTCTTGCCGGCGCAGACCTGGTCTTCGACTGCCTGGACAATCTGGCCACCAAGATGCAGCTGGAGAAAGCCTGCCAGGCCGCAGGGCTCCCCTTTGTACACGGCGGCGTGAGCCTGCAGGAAGGTCTGGCCCTGGCCAGTCCGGCCCATGGCCCCGCGGGCCTGAGCCTGCTCTACGGAGAAAGCGCGCCCGAACAGCCCGCACGTCAGCCTGTCTCCGTGCTGGCCGTCACGGGCACGGCCTGCATGATGGTCTCCCTGGGCCTCAGGGTGCTCTTCGGGCAGATGGACAACCGCAAGGATGCTCGGACGAAGAATCCGAACGGCGGACAGCAGGGCGGAGCCCTGACACCGCTCTACCACCTGGACTGTGGGCAGCTGGAGCTTGAGACCTTCGAGCTTGGCAGCTGAGACCCCGCAACGACAGCAGGGCCACACATCGCAAACAGGACAGGAAGAGCCGCTCCCACCGGGGCGGCTCTTCGTGCTGTCAGGGAGCCTGTGTGCTCGGACCCTGGCAGTCGGTCAGGCACTGTGCAAAAAAAGATGTCTCATTTCTGACTTGAGCACTCTCAATTTTATTTGTTAAGTTCTTTTAGAATATCATATTTTAACTTTCTTAATTCTATACAATTTTGAAACATGTATAGAGTAACAAATGCTATACAAGCAAAACAGAGACGCACAATACTATGATACAAGTCTATTGAAATATTCAAAATAACAATAGTAGACAAGCCTGTTTTTCCCAGGCATTGTTCTCCTGCAATATATAAAAATAGAGAGATTGCAAAATATGCAATAAATTTATTGACGAGTTTGTCAATTCCTTCTTTTAGTCTTTTCAATATTGAAACATTTTTAATTTTATTTAGTTCAATAGTACCAATTGTTCCTATACCAACTGAGAAAAATATGCAAAGAAGTAGAAAAGATATTGATAGAAGTTCTTTATCTGGAAAAAAACCGAGTATGTAGAGAACAAGAGACAGACAACAGACAATAAAAAATCTTAGTACATCTTTGCAGCCCATACCAAGCTCCATTCCAATATATCAGCATCGCCTGACGTCATTGCTCTTCTTCTCAAAATCCGTTTCCCTGTGTTCGTTGTTGGGGTGCCCGCTGGCAAGATGCCGAGCCATCCGGGCAATCCTCTGCTCCATGGTCTTTTGCTTTTCAGGCACTGTGCAAAACCAGGTCTCCCGTCTCTGCGTCACCCTGATACACCTGAGCCGTGGAGAGACAGGATGGAAGCTCCATCAAGCAGACCGTGCGGTCTTGTGAGCCAGAGCAAATGGGACAGCGCATTTTGCACAGTGCCTCGGTCCGTGTCAGCCCGTCAGCGTCCCTCGTATTCCCAGACCACCTGGCCTGTCTTTTCTGTGCCGTAGCCGCCCATGGCAGCCACCTGATCCAGGAACACCCGGGAGCGGATGGTGGCAAGCAGGGCCTGCATGCGGCTGTCCTCGAAGAAGCGCTGCGGGATGACGAGATCGTATTCCTCCACGCCAATGGGGATGAAGTCCAGGCCCAGGGCCCTGGCCGAGGAAAGCACGCCAAGGCCCGTGTCGGCCCGGCCGCTCAGCACGGCCGCCGCCACGTTCATGTGGGTGAACTCCTCGTCCCTGTAGCCTCTGATGGCCTGGGCCCTGATCCCTTCCCTGCCCAGAAGGCAGTCGAGCAGCACCCTGGTGCCGCTGCCGCGCTGGCGGTTGATGAAGGTCACGTCCTCGCGCACCAGATCGCGTATACCCTCTATGTGCAGGGGATTGCCGGGGCGGACCATGAGGCCCTGCACGCGGTCCACAAGGCGCAGCAGCACCACGGGTTCGCTTATGTTGTCCCTGATGGCCTGGCGATTGTAGACGCCGTCCTCCAGGTTGAGGAGGTGGGAGCCTGCCAGATGGCACTGATGGCGTTCCAGGGCCTGCAGGCCGCCCAGGGAGCCCACGTGCACGGAGGTGAGACTGCAGGCAAGGGAGGTGCGCCGGCGCAGCAGGCTGTCCAGCAGATCCAGGGTATTGTCGTGGCTGCCAATGGCCAGCAGGGCCGAGCGGATTGTTTCCTGCGGCCGCAGCAGGGCCACGCTGACCGCAGCGCCTGCGTCCAGGCCCTCGCTGGCCGCCGGAACGGCGAGCATGCCGTCGGCGCGGCTCAGGGAGGTCACCGTGCCTGCGCCCCTGGCCAGGGGCACGGCCATGACCGTGCCGTCCACGTCGCCCAGCTTCACACGGATGCGTTCTTCCATGCCCGGTCTGGAGGGCAGGGGCTGGCAGAGCCTGGCCTCAATGGTCTGGCGTGCGGGATTGATGGTGTGCTGCAGCCTGGCGAGCAGGGGCAGCAGAAATTCCTCCACCACAATGGTGGCCGAGACCGGGTAGCCCGGAGCGCCGATCACGGGGTGCCCGTCCACCAGGCCCAGCACGGCCGGCTTGCCGGGCATGACCGCTATGCCGTGGACCAGGAGCGTGCCCAGGGTCTGCAGCACATGGGCGGTGTAGTCCCTGCTGCCGGCCGAGGAGCCCGCGTTGAGGAGCACAATGTCTGCGCCCTCGGCCAGGGCTGTGCGCACGGCCTTCTGCAGAAGGTCCGGGTCATCCGGCACAATGTCGCACACCCTGGCCGTGGCGCCGGCCTCTTCCACAAGGGAGGCAAAGATGAGCGAGTTGAACTCCGGCCAGCAGCGGCCCTCGCAGAGGTCCTCCTCGCGGGCCTGCATGAGTGGCACAATCTCCGAGCCGCTGGGAATGATGGCCACAACGGGCTTTTTGCAGACCGGCACGGAGAGAACGCGGGCTGCGGCCAGGGCGCCGATCTCGTAGGGCCCTATGCGGGTGCCCGGAGCGAGCAGAATCTCCGAGTGCACCATGTCCTCGCCCAGCTTGCGCACATGCTGCCAAGGAAAGGCGGCGCGCTCTATGCGCACGCTCTCGCCGGACGGGGAGGCCACCAGATTCTCGATCATGATGACCGCGTTGCAGCCCTCGGGCAGCTTCTGGCCCGTATTGATCCAGAAGGCCTGGGTGCCCACCTGCAGATCCAGGGGGTGGCGCGTGCTGGCGCTGAAGGTTGTCTCGGCCTTCACGGCAATGCCGTCCATGGCCGCGGCATGGAAGGGCGGCGAGGAGAGGGCGGCCTGCACAAGGCGCGAGGTGACCCTGCGCCGGGCCTCGGGCAGGGGCACTTCTTCCTCCTGCAGGGCAAAGCCCGACGCTTCAATGGCCGCAAACCACAGATCCCTGGCCTCGGCCAGGGGTTTCAAATCGAGATAGGTATTGCGCTTCTGGCCCTTTTCCAGCCGGCGGGCAATGTCCCTGCCAGCATCGGTTGCCTGTGTTGTCATGTCTGTCTCCCCCTACTGCAAAAGTTCCACCTGAACGAGTTCGCCCTCGTAGAGCCCCTCGCTCTGTTCCGGGCACAGCACAATACCCGTGGCCCTGGTCAGGCTGGAGATGCAGCCCGAGGGCGAGGTAATGGGCACGGCCTGCCAGGCAACCTGCACCCTGTCGCAGCAGGCTTCGGGCTGCTCCAGAGGTTCGAGCAGGACCCTGATGCAGTCCCTGCGGCCCTGGGCCGAGGCAATGGGCCGGGAGAGCCTGGCCAGCACATGGCCCTGCAGCATGTCGACGGGTCCGCCCTGCAGGTGGCGCAGGAGGGGCCGCACAAAGGTGCGCGCACAGACAAGGGCGCTGGCCACGTGGCCTGGCAGACCCACCAGACAGACGGATCCGCGTCTGGCCAGGATGAAGGGCTTGCCTGGGCTCAAGGCCACGCCGTGGCAGAGCAGGGCCTTCTCGTCGCCCTGGCAGAAGGCATCAAGGGTGTGATCGCGCATGCCGGCCGACGAGCCGCCCGAGACCAGAACAACGTCAAAGGAAGCGCACAGCCTGTTCACAAGGTCGCCGAGCGTGCCTTCGTCGTCGCGCAGAAGGCCCGCAAAGGTCACCTCCGCCCCTTCCTCGCGGCACAGGGCGGCAATGCTGTGGGCATTGACATCGCGGATCTGGCCTGCTGCAGGGGTGGTGTCTGCAGGCACGACTTCGTCGCCCGTGGAAATCAGGGCCACCCTGGGGCGCCGGGCCACGGCAACCTGCATATGACCCAGGGCAGCCAGCAGGCCCACGTCCTGCGGCCGCAGGCGCTGGCCCCTTTTCAGGCAGAGCATGCCCTTCTGAACGTCCTCGTCCCGGGCCAGCACATGGTCCCAGGGCGCCACGGAGCGGGTAAGTTCCACAAGATCCCCGCCGGCCGGGCGAGAATATTCCACCATGACCACGGCATCGGCGCCGTCGGGCAGCATGCCGCCCGTCAGAATGGGGGCTGCCTCGCCAGGCTGCAGGGGCCTGGTGACATCGACGCCCATCTGGCAGGGCTCGGTCAGGGTGAGCAGGGCAGGCTGGCTTTCGCCTGCTCCGAACACGTCCTGGGCCCTGACGGCAAAGCCGTCTACGGTCGACCGGCAAAAGCCCGGCACCTCCTGGTCCGAGACGAGATCGTCGGCCAGATAGCGGCCGCAACTCTCGTCCAGGGGCACAAGGTCCGTCTCTTCCGGCACGGGAAAGGTCCCGAGGGCTGCAAGGACCTCGGGGACAGACTGCAATTTGAGAAAGGGCTTCATCAGTTTTGTTGCACAGCTCGCGCAGATCGGCGCAGTGCAGGGGCCTCTTCCCGATGCTCGCGGGGCCGAGGGCCGCAAGGGACGAGCGCTTCTTTCGAAGAATGCTTGAGAGCACTCCTTGTGCGAGAGCTGATGCTCCTCCTTGTGCAAGAAATTATGTTCCCGGTCCGGGTTTGCAGTGCAAGGAGCTATTGGGTTCAGGGATCACTTTGGGCAGGGCGTGTACCCCGAGACAGGCCAACCGTGACAGACCAGGGAAGAGAGACCGCTCCCGGATGGGGCGGACAGGCCGCATTGTGCCCTTTTTGCCCGCTTTTGGAAAGTGTTGCGGGTGCCTTTGAAAGAGCAGGGGAGGGACGCACAAGAGCTTTGGGAAAAAGGAAGACCGGAGCAGTACTTCTGTGCAGGAAGCAGTGCTCCGGTCTGTGAGTCTGGGAATCCTTTTGAGTCAGGTCAAGATTCCAACAAATGTAGGCGTGGAATATACGGAAATTATAAACGCCGTGTCATAATCCCTTTGAGTCAGGTCAAGATTCCAACGTCAAGACCGACGACAAGTGGACCGCCCTGGTAGAGGGTCATAATCCCTTTGAGTCAGGTCAAGATTCCAACAGAAAGGAAAACGACTTAGAATTCACACTGGTTACGGGGTCATAATCCCTTTGAGTCAGGTCAAGATTCCAACAGCACCTTGAAATATACAGCTCTTCCCGAAGACTTGCAAGCCCATTTTCGCGAACCTCTCCAGTCAGTCGCCTGTTTTGTCGGACAAACGGGAAGCAGTTTCTGTAACATACTGCCATTATTGATAAAATATCGTGCGCGAACCTGTTTTTGTGATATTTAAATTTTATTAGTAATATCAAGACATTATAAAAAGTGGCTCGTTGTGCTCCGAGGTTCGCGAATGCAGGCAAAAATTCGTCAAAAATAGCGTCCTGACAGGCCGGATCAGTGTCCATGTCCTACTCGTACATTTGAGAAAGGCCTTCACCCAAAGTTGCCCCCGTGTCCTTTTTGCAGGGGGGGCAGACAGCGCACTCCCCTGAGGCGATTTGGCGGGATGGCCTGATGGCAGCATGGGCAGGGCCAGGGGAAGCAGACGGCAATACTGCCGGCCAATGCTCGGAAAAGGCCCCTGCCTTCGCAGACAGTGGTGGCAGATCCCGGAGAGACCGACAGGACCTGACAAAGGCTAAAAAGGTGGATTGTGTCCCTGCCCGCAACGCTGGAGCGCCACAACAGTGCGGATCACTCCCGCAGTCCCGGGCTTTCCGGGAAGCCGGGTCTGGTGTCAGTTGTTGCCGTTTTTGCAGCAACTGCCCCGACGAAAAAAGCCCTTGTGCAGGGCAGGGGACACGTTTCCTGCTGATCCCGGACAGGCATGGGAAAGGGCAAAGAAAAAAGGCACTGCCTGTCCTGACGGCCGGAACGCCCATCTGTTCAGGGCGCAGGAAGCAGAACTCCGTGAACGGGCCCCCAAAAAAAGAGAGAGCCGGCATGGGGTGCACACGCACGCCATGCCGGCTGAAAGACTCATTGGTCGGATCCGTCTCAGAGACAGAGCCTTCCCTGCCTGCGGACTAGATCATGGGGCGCAGGGAATTTCTGTAGATGCGCGCCACCAGTTCCCTGTCTGCCTTCACAGGTGCCAGGGAGGTCAGAAGGCTTAAGGAAGGAGTCTGTTCCACAAGATCGCACAGACCGTTGATGTCCTCTTCGCCAAAGCCCATGTCCTCGAGCTTTTCGGTGACGCCCAGGCCGAAGATCCACTGCTGGACGGCCAGGGCAACCTTGTGGGCCTCGTCCGGCATGCCGGCAAGACCGGGGACAATGGTCCTCAGGATATAGGCCAGGGTCTGGGCGCTGGCCGGATAGATTTCCTCGATGACGGCAGGCAGCAGGATGGCCAGACCAAGGCCGTGGCTCAGCGAGGGCCTGACACCGCTCAAGGGGTGTTCCAGGGCGTGGGTAAGGTGCAACATGCCATTGTCGAAGGCTACGCCTGCCAGCATGGCCGCGTAGGCCAGCTCGCCCCTGGTGGGCAGCTCGTCGGGATGGGCCATGGCCCTGGGCAGATTCCTGTAGACAGTGCTTATCGCTTCTTCCGCCAGCATGATGGCAAAGGGATTGGTGCAGGTTGTGGTGGCCGCCTCAATGCTGTGGTTCACCGCGTCTATGGAGACATACAGGGTCTGCTGGGGCGAGAGGCCCGTCATGAGCGCCGGGTCATCAATGGAGAAGGTCGGGTAGATGCAGTCCAGGGCAATGGCCGGCTTGAATTTGAGCGTGGTCACGGTGGCGACGGCAAAGCGGTTCACTTCCGAGCCCGTGCCATGGGTGAGATTGATGGCCACGATGGGCACGGCCTTGTCCGGGACCACGCGGCTGCAGAAGACGTCTTCGCCGGTATAGTCGGGGTTGGCGAGCAAAATGGCCGCACCCTTGCCACAGTCGATGGGGCTTCCGCCACCGATGGTGATGACAGCGCCGGCACCTGCAGCCCTGCCGCAGGCTGCGGCCTCGTCCACAGAGTCGGTGGTGGGATTGGGCGTCACCTTGTTGTAGAGGCTGAGCTCCATGCCGTGGTTTGCGGCTGCGGCGCAGACCTTGTCCCAGGCGCCGGTCAGCTTGTAGGAGTGGCCGCCGGTTACGCACAGGACGGAACTGATGCCCCGCCTCTTGAGTTCGCCCAGGATGTCATCGATCTTGTTGATGGCGCCAACGCCAAGATAGGTCGTCACCTTTGTACGAATCTCACGAACCTTGGAAAAGCTGTTCTTGCGCGAAAAAAGCATAAGATATCTCCTTGACCATGAAGAACGAAAGATTGCGACCGACATGTACGGGCCTTCAGGGGGGGGACCCGGCCTTGTGGTGTTGGACAAAGGCTAGAACTGGTTGAACGAACAGTCAAGAGCAATTTTGTGACAATTTTCACATTACAGGTAAAAATTGATATCTTTTTTGTACAACTGTTTGCAATATTTTGTTTTTATTTTTGTGATTTTTTTCATCATCAGGAGCTGGACAGCACAAGGGCGACACGAGCGCAGGTCATGTTCCGCCCATCTGCTCCGCAGGAGACGGCAAGGCAACTGCAGGCACCACTGCAGGCAGAGGGGCGCAGGGAAGTGTCCTCCGGCGTGCGGAAGTCCTTTGGCTTGGCTGCTCGCGTGAAGCCCGCGGTACTCTAGCCCAACAGGCGCCTGAGCAGGGCCCGTATCCGGTTCTTGCCGGCAAAGGGCGGATAGCGCAGGGGCACATCGGGCACAAGGCGCACAAGCTGGCTCTTCTTGTGGGAAAAGGTCTCGAAGCCCCAGCGGCCGTGGTAGCTGCCCATGCCGCTTTGTCCCACGCCGCCAAAGGGCAGTCTCTTGTTGATGAGATGGGAGAGGGTGTCGTTCACGCAGCCGCCCCCGAAGTGGCAGTGCGTCCACACCCTGTCCGCTTCTTCCCGGCTTTGGGAAAAGAGGTAGAGGGCAAGGGGCTTTTCGCGGTCGTTGATGAGCCGGATGGCTTCGTCCAGAGAAGAACAGGGGAGAACGGGCAGGATGGGGCCAAAGATCTCCTCCTGCATGATCCTGTCCTGAAAGCTCGCGCCGCGCACAATGGTCGGTCCGAAGTAGAGGCTCTGCGCATCATGGTCTCCGCCATGCCACACCCTGGCCGTCTCAAGGTACGAGACCAGGCGGGCGTGATGACGGGCGTTCACGATCCGTGCATAGTCCGGGCTCCTGCTCGCATCAGTGCTGTAGAAGGCCTGCATGGCCAGGCGAAGCTCCTGGCAGAGTGCTTCTTCCCTGTCCGGCTGCACCAGGACGTAGTCCGGGGCAACGCAGGTCTGGCCTGCGTTGAGCAGCTTGCCCCAGGCAATGCGGCGTGCGGCGAGCCGCAGGTCGGCGCTCCTGGTAACAATACAGGGACTCTTGCCCCCGAGTTCCAGACAGACGGGTGTGAGGTGCCTGGCAGCTGCCTCCAGGACGAGCCTGCCCACCCTGGCGCTGCCTGTGAAGAAGATGTGATCGAAGCGCTGGGCCAGGAGCCCCCGGGCAACCTCGGCTCCTCCCTGCACTACGCGCACATGCTCCGGTGCAAAGGCTTCCTCCACCATGTCCGCGAGCAGGGCTGCGGACGCGGGCACGTCCTCGGAGGGCTTCAGGATGGCGCAGTTGCCGGCAGTCACGGCCGCAATGAGCGGCCCCAGGGTAAGCAGAAAAGGGTAGTTCCAGGGGCTGATGATGAGCGTTGCTCCGTAGGGCTCGCGCCAGATCCTGTCCAGGGAGGGAAAATTCAGAAGACTGGGCAGGACGAACCCTGGCCGGGCCCAGGCCCGCACGCGTGCCATGGCCGTTTTGAGCTCGTCCAGAAGAAGCACGCTCTCGGCAAGGAAGCTTTCCATGCGGCAGTGGCCAAGGTCCCTTTTCAGGGCCTCTTCCATGTCTGCCTGGCGGGCCGTGAGGACCGTGTGCAGTCTCTTGAGAGCTGCCCTGCGTGCTTCTGCCGGCAGGGTGTGCCCTGCCGCAAAGAAGGCACGCTGTTCGGCCACAAGGCCTGCCGGATCAATGACGCCGGGGTCTTTTGCTGGCATGATCTCCTCCTCTCAGGGGCCGAACTGTTCGTGCTCTGCCATGGGTGCAGGGGGCGCTAGGGGCACGCGGCATGCGGCTCGGCGGCTTGCAGACGTTCCGCTCCCAATCCCCCAATTCCGGCCCGCCTGCCGGGATGTGCATACGCCAATTGGAGCAAAGACACCATGCGGGGCTGTCCGCACTGTTGCTCCCTGTCCCTGTTGCCAGGATATTGACACGCTCCTTGCGAGCAACTCGTCTATTGTACAAAGGCGGAAACATTCGGGAAGGGCCGGTCTGCATCCGTAACCCCGAGAATGTTTCCGGCTTTTTTTTGCCGAATGTCAGGCACAAAAAGCGCGCTCTCGTGCAGCACCTGCCTGCCCTGACACACCCGTTTTTTGGGCAGCAGCAATTCCTGCTCCGGCAGAAGAAACAGTGGTGCTGATGGTGCCAGACTCTGGCATGTCCCTGTTCCCTGCCTGCACAAGGACAGACCAGACAGCGCTCCAGGGCACAGGAACTGCCTGCTCGCACCGGTCTCTTCGGGCCTGTGCAGCCTTCGTCCATGGCCTTGATGGGCAGTCCCCGTCCTCTGTGTGCAGGCGTCGGAGGTCTTTGCCTGGAAGCGGAAGGACAGACTGTCCGGGCTGCACAGGTGGAGGAAGGGCTCGGGAGGCCCTGTGTCCTGTGCATCAGCCCCAGGCCAGGGAAATTCAAAGTGAGTCACTCAACTGTTAAGCTTTCTTTAACAGTTGAAGCAATATATTGAAATAATTTGAAAAATCGAGATCGCTTCGCATGGGCGCCTCTCATTTTTTCCCAGGCAGGATGAGAATCGCACATCCTGTGCCTGCCCTGACACACCAGTTTTTGGGGGCAGCAGCAAGAGACAGGGGCCCCCAACTATTGAGTTTTGCTCAATAGTTGACACAACCAGTTGCAATTATTGAAAAAGATCTGCCAATGCGCTGCCCGGCACTGACGTGCGGTGTCTTCATTGGTCTTTGCTGGTGAGCTTTCTGAAAGTCGTGGGGACGGTTTCCCTGTCTGCCAGGGCCAGACGCTCCAGGGGAGAGAACCCTGTGGGAGTATCCCCAGAAAGCCGCGAAGAGCCAGGAGCTGGGCCTGCTGAAGACATGCGGCTCAGCGGCAGTGCTTTCAGAGCCAGATGGTGCGAACTGCCTCCTGGCCCAATCCTGCATGCTCTCCGAGTCTCTCGGGATCGCCTAGAGCCAGGTACTGATGATGGTCATCCAGATGGGCACGCTTATCATGCCCACTATGCTGGAGAGGCAGACAAAGACACTGCCAAACTCCTTGTCCGCGCCATAGAAGGCACTGAGCAGGGCAATCTGTGTCATGCTGGGCAGCCCTGCCTGTATGATATAGACCTGCTCCGCAAGCGTCGGCAGCTGCATGGGCAGAATGCGGACCAGGGCAATCATGATGAGCGGAGCCAGGATAATCCTGCCCGTCAGGGTCAGGATGATGTCCTTGCCCATGTGGGCGGTCTTCCAGTCTATGCGCCGCAGGATGACGCCCACGAAGATGAGGGCCAGGGGGGTGCCGAGGCCGCCCAGCATGGAGCAGGTTTCGGTCACAAAGCGCGGCACGGGCACGTTCAGGAGCAGGAGGGCAATGCCCGTCAGGGTGCCCAGGAGCGGCGCCGAGAAGATCCGCTGCAGCAGTTCCCGCCTGGTGAGCCTGTGGTCGGCCTTGGTGCCCTCCCTTGCTATGGCAAAGTTGCCAACGGTCCAGAAGAAGAGGGTATTGCCCAGAAAGTAGAGCAGCAGATGGGTGATGGCCTGTTCTCCGAACAGGGCATTGTTCACGGGTATGCCGATGAAGATGGTATTGGAGGTGGCGGCCCCCACGGCAGCAAGGTTCAGGTGCTTTTTGTCCATGCCAAGGAGCCGGCCCAGGGCAAGGAAGAGGAGAAAGGAGATGATCAGGCTGATCATGGGGACGACGGATTCCACGATGAGACTCAGGAAGCTGTCGTGATTGAAGTGGAGGAGTACCGAGCTCATGAGATAGGGCGGAATGACCACCTGGGTGATGAACCTGGGGATGAAGATCTCCACTTCCCTGGATATCCACCCCTTCCAGGCAAGCATATAGCCGACAAGCGAGAGCAGGGTGATGCTCAGCATGCTTTCCAGTGCATTGAGAAAAACCATGGCGAAAACCCCATGACAAGGCTGACGGGAACAGGGGAACATTCCCTTCCTGTCTTCAGAAGCGAAACGGAAGCGAATTTCCGAAAGCTCACATAGTGAGCCGGGCTAAATCAGTCAAGCCGCAGGAGACCCGATGCCCCGTTTTTCGCGGGAGCCCCCTGTTCCTTTGCCTCGCTGCCCGGTGCATTGCTGCTGCTCCGTTGCATTGTTCATTGTTTTTTGACGCCTTGCCTCTCCCCGGGCGACCTGCTATGTTTTTTCGCACTGATCCGGGCACACCGGATACGCAGGATACGCCGGCACGCAGGATATGCCGGTTCCGCAGGCTGCGCGGGACAGGCTGAAAGACTGGAAGCGCCCGAAGGCAGAGCCGGAAAGGCAGGAAAAACGGAAAGGGAAGAGCCGGAAGGATCCGGCTCCGGCAGGATCTGGCCCCGGAAAGATCCGGCCTGATTCCCGGGACTCCCCGACATAAGGGCATTTCCGGGATCCTTCATCAGGAAGAGGCGCAGGATCCATTGAGGGGACGAGGCGCCAGGGGCTGTCAGACCCGGCCATATCCGGCCGGATCCGGTTCAGGACAGGCCAGATCAGATGAGAGCACGGACCGGTCCGTGACACAGGGAAGGGGGGTCAGCCCCTCGGGAGTCTGCAGCCAGATGAGGAAAACACCACTTGAGCGAGGAGAAAGTGCCATGCCAGACAGCAAGCGTTCAGACAGCAGAGGTTCGGGCATACGTCTTGTGGACACGGCGTCCTTTGCCAGCCTGCGCCAGGAGCAGGGGTACTACGTGGACAAGACGGGGTTTCTGGAACGGTTTTTTCATCCTGGGGCAGCCACGCTCTTCACCCGTCCGCACGGCTTTGGCAAGTCGCTGATGCTCTCCATGCTTGCCGAGTTCCTGGACCTCACGAAGGACAGTCGCGAGCTGTTTGCAGGGCTCGGGATTTCGGCCCATGAGGACGTGTGCAGGGAATGGATGAATCAGTACCCCGTTGTCCTTGTGTCCTTCGGGAACATGCAGGGCGCCGTCACCTGGGAAGAGGCCAGGGCCAGGATGCAGGAGGATGTCGTCACGGAGTACAGGCGCCATGCCTATCTGGCAGCGTCGGAAAACGTGTGCCGGTACGACAGGGAAGACCTCGAAGACTGGCTGGCAGGGAAGACAGGGAGGCGGTCCCGCGAGTTTCCCCTGGAAACGCTGACCCGCGCCCTGTACGAGCAGTACGGCCGGCGCGTCGTCGTTCTCGTCGACGACTACGATGCGCCCCTCCTGCAGGCTTCGGCACACGGCTATTACCCCCGGATGCGCCTCTTTCTGCAGGATGTCCTGAGCTCTTCCCTCAAGGGCAACAGGAGCGTGGAGTTTGGCGTGCTCACGGGCAGCCTGTTCATTGTCCTTGCCGATCTCATCACTGGCTTCAACAATGTCACCTGTCAGGGCCTCCCGGATTTGTGGGGTGCAGACGCCTTCGGCCTCACCTGCTCCGAGGTGGAAACCCTGCTGCACAGGGCAGGTCTTGCCCACAGGATGGAGGATGCGCGGGCCCTGAGCGGCAGGTACTGCGCAGGCGACAACATGGAACTCTTCTGCACACGGGATCTCATGGACTTTGTCCGCCATGCCTGCAGCGAGCCCGGGCCGGACGGCGCAGAGGAGGAAGACGGCAAAGGGGCCAGCTGGCTGGACTGGCTGGACGAGGAAGACAAAACAGGGGAGGACGGAACAGAAGAAGACGGGGATGCGCCTGCCAGGGCACATCAGGACGGAGGGGATGTGCTCCGCTGGTATGCCCCTGTGGGCTGCTGGATCAGGCGCTGGGGCGCTCTTGCGGCCTGCGATCTGGCCAGGCTGCTGGCAGGGGACACACAAGCCTGCCTTCCCGGACCGAATAGATCAGGGAGGCATTGGCAGACAGTTCTTCTCTTGTGAGGCCCTGATCGTCACAGGCAAGTGTGTAGCAGTACAACGTGTTCTTTGTAATGAACTCCAGAGAAAAGCGTGTCGTCCTGTCACCGGGAGCAAGCCTGTTTTGGGAGCAAGCCTGTTTTGGCAGCAAGCCTTTTCCCAATGCCCGACTGCCATCTTCCCAAAGGTCGCCAGGGCCTTCAGAATGGTTGTCTTTCCGGACGCATTAGCTCCGTACAAGGCCAGGCAGGGCACTATCCTGTGCCGGGCTTTGGGTTCGCAAAAAATCCATTCCGGCGATGTCCTGTAGCCACGGGGTGCCTTGCCCTCGCCGAAGGAGAGAGCAAGAGTCGTGTCGGCAATGGATCGGAAATTGTGGATGGAAAATGTCGCTATCATGTCTTTGCCTCCCAAAGACGCTTTTGCCCTGAAGATACGTTATATGCAGCCAGGATGCGGGCCGATCCTGACCTGTCTGGTACACTTTTTTCCCGGAATGGCGGCAGGACCCTGCCACGTCCTGCACATCAGGGGGCCGGCCGTTGGGACTCCGCCGGATTCGGCAGGGAGCCGACAGAGGGGACAGACAGGGGGACAAACAGGATTTCTGCAGGCTGTCAGCAGGACCTGATGAGCCCCGCGTCCAGCAGGTCGGCAAAGAGTTCCTGCATGTCCCCGGCAATGCAGTCCGGATCCGTCTGCGGGTAGACTTCTTCCAGAAGCAGGCAGGCTTCGTCCAGACTGAGGGGATCGTCAAGCAATTGCCAGATGATGCGGCCGGTCTGGTTGAGGACATGGATGCCATCCCGGCTCGGGTTCACAAGAAAGTCCGTGCCCAGACGCTGTTCCAGCAGCACGCCCTCGCAGCGGCAGTATTCCTGTGTGCCCTCTATCTTGCTGCTCTCGTAGTCCGGGTCCGGGGCGTTCTCGTCTTCCCCGTCTTCCTCTTCACTGAGCAGAGCCAGAGCGTCTGCCCGGGCTTCTTCGACTTCTTCTTCGTCAGGGCCGGAGGCTGTCCCTGCGTTCCTCCCGTCATCGCCCTGTCTGTCCGGCGCAGGCAGCAGGGCGTCCTCCCAGCCCTCAAAAAAGAGGCCCCGGTCTGCTGCGCGCTTGTCTCCGTGGGCAGGCCTTTGCAGAAGCTTTCCGAGGAGCTCGGCCGCCTCGTCGAGGTCGGCATAGCGAAAGGTGGCGCAGGGCACGGTTTCGGCCAGGCGGCAGGCGGCATCAAGGACGTCCAGGGCCGATCCTTCCTGCATGAAGAAGCGCCCCACAAGCTCGGTGAGCGTTTGTGCCGGGGTCCGGGCCTGGACGGATGGCTGCTGGCAGAGCACTCTGGGCACGCGCTCCAGGACCAGAATCTGGCTCAGTGTGCTGACCGGAGACCGGCCTGCAAAGGGCTCCAGGTAGCGCGCATCCGGCTGCAGGAAGAAGGCTCGTTCATCGCCTGCGCCGGCATGCCTGGCAGCAAAGTCGGCAAGAACCCGGGAAGGGGGCAGGGGGAGGCGCAGGCGCGGCGCAAGGCCCAGGGAAAAGAAGGTGGCGTCTGTGGTGAGGCCCAGCATGTCATCGCCAAGGGAGCGCAGGCCCAGGGCCATGAGGCGCACGCAGAGCGAGCTCTTGCCGCCGCGGTTGGCGCCAAGGAGCAGCAGGCCGCCGCTCCCGCTGTCTGCAGCAGGAACGAGGAGCGCTCCGTGCATGCTCAGCAGACCCTGCGTGGTGCACAAATGGGCCACCAGGGCTATGCCCAGGCTGCACAGGGCTGCGGCCAGGGTCACTTCCTGGCGCTGTCCCGAGGGCGCCGTGGGATCCTTTTCCAGAAGATAGCTGACCCCGCCGGGCCCGCAGGCCTGAAACTGCCTTTCCAGTCGTGTTTTGGGCGTCTCGTGAACCTCGTGCGGAGCATTCGGAGCATTCGGATCAGCCCGATCAGGCTGAACAGGCTGACTGGCCGACCGGACCTGCCTCGTCAGTCCGGGCCCATCAGAACAATCAGGCCCATCCGATCTGTCTGTTCCAGAGGAATCATTCTCCCTGCGGCGCAGCACAAGCAGGCAGTCTGCCTCTTCAGGCGGACTCGTGTCAGCCGAGCCTTTGGCCTGAGCGCCTTCTTCACAGGGACGCGGACTTTGGTACACGGTCCTGGGCAAAGCTCCGTCCGCTGTCTCATGACAGACGAGGGTGTGCGGCCACAGGGCAAGGTAGGCATGGACGGCGCGAAGTTCGTCACTGGTCAGACAAAGACGCACGTGACCGTTCAGCCCCTGCACCTGCAGATCCGCCGTCTGCAGCAGGGGCTTTGTTCCTGAAGGCCTGGGGGAAGGAGCCTTGTACCTGTCTGATGGTCCGTCTGACTGCCTGTCGCTGTGCATGACTGTATCCTGACTCCTTGAGGATTCTCTGGGACTGCATACTGTCCCTGGTTCCTGACCCCGGGAAGCGGCCCGAAATCCGGCCAGTGAACCAGATGGCCAGCAGGTTTGGGAAAGGCAGAGCACGAAAAAGCGGCACAGGACAGTGTCGTGTTCCCTGTGCCGCACGTGTTGTTCCGAGGCCGCGAGCCCTGACGCCTGTCAGGAAGCCGTGTGGCTGCACGTCCCTGGCAGCCGGACAGGAGGTCCGCAGGAATCAGTCTGCCGGCATTTCCAACGGCTGACCGTCTTCGGCCAGTCTGCTACCAGCCGTAGCGACCATCCCGGCCCCTGCCGTAGCGGCTCGGATGGGTGGGGCCTGTATAGCGGCTGTAGCGTCTGCTCCGTCTTGAACGCGAGTAACGGGACCTGCGCGACGGGCGCGATCTGCGGGACGGGCGGGAGCGTCTGCTCGGGTGTGAATAGGCATGAGCCTCGTTGAGGGAGAGGAGACCCGGGGCGGCGTAGGCCAGGCCTGCAGCGGCAAGGCCCGCCAGTATGGTACGACGCTGCCTGCGCAGCTTTTCCTGTGCGGATTGTCTGTTCTGGCGCTCTTCCATAAATGATTCAGCGCGGCCTCCCAGGCCCTGAATTCCCTGTGGCCTGATGCAGGCAAAGGAGTGGTGCTGCAGGAGCTCTCCGGGATCTCCGGGAGCTTCGGGAACTTCGGGATCTTCGGGATCTTTGGGAGGAAGCGTTGCCTCCTGACTGGTTGGGGTTGATGATGAACGAGAGCCTTTGGATTGGTTTTGTGCGCCCCGGGCCTTTTTGCCCTGAACAAGCAAGGGGTTCATGCAAAAAAGCATATTCCCCGGGTACACAATACCCTTCCTTCTTCCTAGCAGCTTCCTGGCTCCTTGCCAACTCTTTTTTTCAGTTATTCTGGCATGTTTTTTGCTGTTTCCCCTGGGGTCGCCAGAGGACCTGTCAGGTCTGGGATCCGGCCAGAAACGAGCAGACATGGCTCCTCTTTCGCAGGAAAGCGTTCTCGTGGTGCAGCTGCCGGTACCGGGGACAGAGCCTGTGCACAGGGCCTCTTGCTGCGAAAAGGACGCTGTGTTTCTTCATGCGTGCTCCGTTTGGGGGCGTCCGGGTGAGGGCCGAAGGCTTCGCGATCTGTCCAGGTACAAAAATCCAGTCTTCTACCATGGAGACAAAATCCTGTCTTTTCGGCAAATATCAGCCTTGCGAATTTATGCAATTTCCATGCAGATGCGTGATTTCGGGGGGATGCAGAGACCGTGCTGCACGGAACGCACAAACTTGTGCGGTTGCAAAATCCACAGGAACAGGATACCCAAGCACATTGGAGCGAAAAAGGTCTGTGGTTCAACCTTTTTCTGTTCCCTGCACCGGGAGCCCCCTTGCCCGGAAGCCCCTTCCTGCGGGAGTGTCTTCTGCCCTGGACTGTTCATGTCGCGCCTTCTCAACAAAATCATTCACAAGCTCTTCTTTGTTTCCGCACGGGAACTGTGGATGGCACTTGCGCTCATCCTGGGGATCTCCATCTGCGGACTCGGGCTGGTGACCTGGAAGGCCACGGAAAACATACAGAACGGCAGCCACAAGTACTTCGAGGAGATTGCCGGAGGCCTCTCGAGTTCCATCAGGCTTGGCATGCGATCCACCTGGCATGCCATGGAACGTCTGGGCAAGGAACACATCTACGACGATATGCGGCACGATCTCGAAGCCGAGGCGATGACCAGGGAACTGAACCTGAACACGCTCTATGTCCTTGGACCAGATGGCAGGGGGCATGATCATCAGCATGAGCAGGCCTGCGACTTCTCGCAGGTCAAGGGCGTGCGCAGGGCCCTGCAGGGAGAGTTCTCGGTCTTCAACTGCACCACCCTGCACACACTGGAAGAGGGCAGGATCCCAAAGAATCAGCTGGCCTTTGCCGTGCCCCTGAAGAAGAACAGGGAAATCATCGGCGCCGTGGTGGCTGATGCCACGGACTCCTGGGGACAGAATATCAGCGATGTCCGGCTTCTGAGCGGCAGCATTTCCTTTGTCCTCTTTGACAGCTCCGGCACCATCCTCTTCCATTCGCGGGACTTTGCCAGCGTGCATCCCATGAACAGGATCAACGTGTCCGTTCAGTCCCTGCTGCAGGCAGAGGAGCAGCGGCCCATCCTGGATCAGATCAATGCCCTGAAGGAACGCCCCCTGCAAAAAACGATCAGCTTCCAGTACAGTGTTAATGATGTCCAGCGCGACAGCGTCCTCATCCCCCTCCAGTGCAGCGGGCTCTATCTCTATGTGATGAGTCTTGGCGAGTTTGGCACGAGCGAATTCTTCTTCCTGAACCGCACCGTCTTTCTGACGGCCGTGGCCGTCATCCTGCTGCTGGGCATCATCTGCGCGATCCTGGGCTTTTTCTACCGCTACTGCCGATCCCTGGCCCTCGAGGATTCGGTGACAGGCGGCATGTCGTCCGTGCGCTTCGAGTACGAGCTCAACCAGCGCCTGCGCACATCCACCCCGGGCCAGTACACCTTCTTCAGTATCAATATCAACAAATTCAAGATTTTCAACGACTTCTTCGGTCGTGCCCAGGGCGACAGGCTTTTGAAAACCTTCTACGCGAACATTGAGCACGCCCTGCCTGCCGGCGCCACCTGCCTGTGCCGGTCCGGAACAGACACCTTTGATCTGCTCTGCGACCGCCTGCATCTGGACACGGTCCTGGACTGCCTGGACGGAGCTGCTGCGAGCACGGCCCGATCCCTTCCGGCCTCCGGCGGCCACACGGCCTATGCCTTCAGCGTCCGGGTTGGAGCCTGCATCCTGCTGGACCCCCAGGCCGACTATATTCTTCTCAAGGACAGGGTCGGCATGGCCATGGATCGGGCAGACCGGCATTTTGGCAACCACATTGTCTATGCCCTGTACGACAAGGAAGACCTGATGCGGGCGCGCCGGGAAAAGAGCATAGAAAACTGCATGCAGCAAAGCCTTGCTGCCGGAGACTTCTACATTCTCCTGCAGCCCAAGGTGGAACTGTCCACGGGCCGCATCTGCGGGGCCGAGGCCCTGGTGCGCTGGAAGCATCCGCAGCTTGGCAACATCTATCCCGACGAATTTGTGCCCATCCTGGAGCGCAACGGCTTCATCCAGAAGGTGGATGCCTGGGTCTTTACCACAGTGTGCGGCCTCATGCAGAAGTGGCATGCCCAGGGCAAGCCCTGGCTGCCCATTTCCATCAATCTCTCCCGTGTGGATCTGGCTCACGGCCACCTTCTGCAGGATCTGATTGCCATTGCCGACGCGCACGGCATTCCCCACCACTTCCTGGACCTCGAGATCACGGAAACCCTGTTCTGCCAGGAACCGACCTTCATCCAGAACGCCATAGACGCTATCCGGGCCGCAGGCTTCCAGTGCTCCATGGACGATTTCGGCACAGGCTATTCCTCCCTGAGCCTGCTGCCCACCCTGCGCGTGGACACGCTCAAGATAGACCGCAGCTTCCTGCTCTCCCAGAACCTGGACAATCCCAGGGAGCGGGTGGTGATCAGGATGATTGTGGACCTTGGCCGGGAACTGGACCTCAAGGTGCTGGCCGAAGGCGTGGAGACCGAAGCGCACCGGGCTTTCCTTGAGCAGTGCACCTGCGCTCTGGCTCAGGGCTATCTCTTCTCGCGGCCCGTGCCCATCGAGGACTTCGAGCGCCTGGCCTTTGAGACAGGCCTGTGCCGGCCAAAGGCAAGCGCTTCCGAGAACGCCTGATGCCTCCCTGACCGGGCCGGCCCCGAAGCTCCTGCTCTCAATCCGGGTTCCGAGCCAGAAAAAGATCTTCCGAGTGCGCTCTCCCGTCTCCAGACCACTGGAGACGGGGGAGCGCTTTGTTCCTCATGAAGCAGACCCTGCAGGAAACAGCTTCGTGCAGGGCCTGTCCCTGTCAAAAGTGCATTCGTGCGCCTTTGCCCGAAAGCCTCCTCAGGCAGGGACGCGGGTGCAGGCGCAGGTGCTGCAGGCAAGCGTGCCTCCGCCTGCAGCATCGCTTGTGTGCGGCTTTTTCTTGGGTCTGGTGGGCACCATGTCCACTTCACCGCAAGGTATCTTGCCAAGCAGGGTCTTGCCCAGGGAAACGGTTCGCTTGCTGTCCCGATTGTACTGCGTGCGCCGCAGATAGACGTAGGTGTCGCCATTGGCCTGGCGTTCGCGCACCAGACTCTCGGTCACCTTTCCTGTATATGGTCGGCCCATGGGGTACTCCTCCGGGTTGAAGGTTTGCTTGTGCAGGGGCTGCCTTGCCCTGTGCAGTGCTCCGGCTGTCCTGTCGCTGCCAGTCCCGAAAGACGGCCCTGAGAACGGTGAGCGATGCGTCGCAGAGACAGCCTCTGAGACAGTCACAGAGAGACTCACAGAGAGTCCGGGGGGAATGGAAGGCTGAAACAGGCAGGAGCTGAAGGTCCGGGCCCTGCGAGCAGAGTGACAAGCTGGCTTGAGGCAGGATGCAGCCAGCCGGCTGCAGGACCCGGAACGAGGTGTTTCATTTGCTAATGATAAGCATTTTCTGTTCAAGATAAAGAGGTGAAAAAAAGAACTTGGGCAATTTTTCTTCAAGTTCCCGATATTGCCCGGTATATTTTTTTGTGTTGCCTGACGGGAGCAGCTGGCAGCCGGGCTGCAGCGCCTTGCGGGGCCAGGTGGCAAACCTGCAACTGGACAGGGACGACAAAGCCCCCTGACCGGAACCCCGGATCCGGGACAGGGGGCGTGAGACACGTGATCGCTGTGATCATGGAACGAGATCTGGAGGCGATCAGGGAAAAGGCAGTCTCTGGTGCAGTGCAGGCCAGGCCGGACGGATCAGCCCTGATCGGAACCAGTCCGTGTGTCGCCGCGTGTACCCTGGGCCAGGGCCTGGTCAAGCTGTGAGTCAGGCCCTGAGCCGGAGCGTGGCGCTGCATGGTACGCAGAGGCGGTTCTGCGGGGGCCTGCATTGGCAATGGCGCCAATGGCCGAGCCGGCGGCCACGGAAGGAATGAGGCGGGCGGCCGTGGAGTCCATGGTGGCCCGGTCCTGCTGCAGGGAGCGCTCGGCATTGAAGTCGCCAAGGCTGGCCACAAGCTGGCCTGCCCAGCGGATGATGCGATCAGGGATGACGGTGATGAGGGTAAAGAGCTTCCAGGTGCCAATGCCGCAGACAAGGCCCACCAGGAGCACGGTGGAGATGCTGGCCGTAATCCCGAAGCCGCTCGTGCCAAAGCCTCCGGTGGCAAAGGCGCCGCCCTGCACGTCAAAGAAGGGCACAAGCAGGGTGCCCATGAAGGAGCCGGAGACAGAGAGGACAATCATGCACATGAAGAAGGCCAGCACAAGGAGCAGGGGCCGCAAAAGAACGCTCAAGAAAAGCGCATAGCCTGCCCTGGCCGAGAGGCCGGCAAAGCCGTCGCCTTCGGGCATGCAGTGGGCGACCAGCCACAGGGGACAGGCGGCCACGGCTTCCAGGCAGAGCACAAGCCAGCCTATGATGGCCACAAACCAGGCCAGGAAGGGCAGCATTGGGAGCATATACGCATAGAACCAGCAGACAAGCCATAAGGGCGCCGCAATGGCCAGGGCCACCTTGCCCACCAGGTCGAGCACGCCTTCGGCTGCGCCGGCAATGCCCCCTGTGACGGGATTCTTCACAAGGACGCCCAGACTGTGGGCAAAGAGCTTGAGGGACATGTAGGAGATCACGCAGTTTTCGCAGACATTCATGAGGGTGCGTGCGGCCTTGACCACATTGAAGACCAGATCGTGGCCGCCCAGTCCGGCAATGAGGCTGCTGCCCACATCGGCCTCGTCCAGGGCAAATTCCGAGATGGCATGGGAGGCCCCGGAAAAGAAGCCTGCCAGCAGGGTGGTCACGCTGCCGTCATTGTGATCGACTGCCTCCTCCCGCTCGCCAGAGCCTGCCACCAGGGTGCTGCCCGTGACCGGATTGACGGTGCCGGAACCTTCGCTGGCAAGGCTGCCTGCCCGGGAGCCGAGCTCCCGGGCGAGTGTGAGCATGCGCTCAAGGTCCGGGTTCATGAAGTCCGAGAGGGCCTGCAGATTGACCGGCTGAGCGGTGGTACGATCCTGCATGGCTTCCACGGAGTCGGCGGCCATCTTGGCCAGCGTCCAGTAGTACGATCCCGCCATCCACCAGCCGCCCGTGGCCGCCTGCTCGCCAAAGGAGGTCAGAAGCTCCCGCTTTTCCTCAAGCACCTGTGTGCTGGCGGATTTGAGGGCCGCGCTGACACTGTCCTGATAGAGCCTGGCAAGAGCAGCCATGTCCGCAGCCCTGAAGCGGTCCTCGTCCGGAGCCTGCAGGGCCGCCTCCACGCTGCGGCCTGCGGCCTCGTACAGCGAGCCTCCTGGCCTGAGCACCCGGGCCAGGGCCTCCGAGGCTGCCTGTACCGGCGTGCTCACGGTGATGGCACCAAGGTCCCCGAAGGAGAGGGAGGGGTTGAGGGTGAGGCCCGAGCCGTCGTCGCCGCGCAGATTGGGACAGTTGAGCACAGGCGGCAGCTCGAAGCGGATGACATAGCTGTTTTGCGACCAGTCGGCCTCGTAGCGCCGGCTGTCGGAGGCCATGGCGCAGCACTCGCTCTCCCTGAAGTACTTCTGCAGCACATGGTGCTCCATGAGGACGGGCAGGACCTGGCCTGCCGAAGCGGCCACCACGGGCTGGCTGCGGGAGAGCACGGAGCCTGTGGCAGAAATGTGCTCCAGGCCCTGCTGCCACATGGTGTCCGCGAACTGCACACTCAAGGAGATGCAGGAGAGCATGAGCACCTGCATGGCATTGAGACCGGAGAAGACCGGCGTGATGGCGCCCATGGCAAAGGAATAGCGCAGGGGAATCCAGGCACTGGAATAGCGCCTGCCGGCAATGCCCTGGCCGTCCTGGGCAGCGCCCAGGGTGGCCGAGAGGGTGGTGAGGATGAAGAGCCAGGCCACCACAATCGCACAGCAGCAGTTGAGGACATTGAAGAGCGTGAAGAGCAGGTTGTCCATGACGGCGTCCGATCCTGGCTGGGACAGGGACGAGAGCTCGTTCCAGCCCCTGCCAAGAAGGGCCGTAAGGACCTGCACGGAGAGATCGGTTGGAGCAAGGTCGGCAAGACCGGGAAAGAGTTCGGCCATGGCACCTCCCTGGAATGTGGTTGCTGCAGACAGTGAAGGGCTGCCCCAGTGGCTGTCCCAATGGCTGTCCGAAGAATTGTCGGACCGGCTGCCAGATCAGACGGAGCTGACGGCGCAGACAGGACAGACAGGCTGGACAAGCAGACAGGAGCAGACGGAGGGAGCGGAACGAAAAAAGGGCGACTGGAGGGGACGGGTGAAGCAGATGGGACAGGTGTGCAGGTTGTCCTTGTGCGCGAGCGGCAGGGGATGGGCCCGGGGAGGCGGCAAGGCTTTGGACAGGGGCTCACAAGCCCCTGTCCCGCAGCAGCGTGCAGGCCCGGAAGCTTTTGACTTTTTGGGCTTTCTCGTCTAGTACAGGGGCAACAACTGGCGACAGAGGCCCCCAAGATTCTCCCACTTTTTGCCCCCCAGCCCCATGACCGCAACACCTGTTCTCAACATGCGTCCCATCAAGCGTACCGATGTCTTTCAGGAGGTCCTGCACCGTCTGGACACCCTTGCCTCGGATGCGGCCTACAAGCCCGGTGACCGGCTGCCTCCGGAGCGGGAACTGGCAGAGCGCCTGGGCGTGAGCCGTACCCTGGTGCGCCAGGCCCTGAAGCTTCTGGAAGCCGCAGGCAAGGTGGTGAGCCGCATTGGCAGCGGCACCTACATTGCCGATCCGGCGCCGCGGAACAATCCCTGCCTGCTCTCCCACACTGTGCCGAGAGAAGTGGACAGGGACTTTCTGCAGAAGCTCATCGAACTGCGCAGCCTCATAGAGCAGCAGATCTTCACCTCCTTCTGCCGCAGCCATACCGAGCAGCAGCTGGCCGAGCTGCGCAGCCTGCTTGAGGAGACGCAGAAGGAATGCGTGCCGGACGACGACCTCCTGAGCCTGGATGTGAGCTTCGAGGAGAAGGTGGGCGAGTTTGTGGGCAACGAGCTTCTGTACTGCGTGCAAAATCAGCTGCACCAGGCCTGGATCATGGCCTGGACCCGCTCCGGCTGCGTACCCGAGCGCCAGGAAGTGCTCCACAAGGAGCACCTCGGCCTTTTGGAGGCCCTGCACGCCGGAGACTGCGGGGACGTGGCCCACCGCATCCTGGCCCATGTGAAGCGCACCTACGAGCTCTAGCCCCCTGCCGGCCCCTTTCTCCTGCGGGCACACAGGTTGCGCAGCATAGACGGGATGAGCCCGGCGAGCCACACGCCAAAGGGCACAAAGCGCCGTCTTGTGCACACAAGGACACGCCAGGTCTGGGCCAGGCACATGAGAAGACTTGCGGCCAGAAAGCTGAAGCAGGCAAAGGTTGCCAGAAGACGCACGACGGGCACGGCCGCAGGCCGGACCAGACTGGCCACAGTGGCCAGCAGGGCCAGCACGCTCCACAATCCGTAGAGGCAGGCTTCCCGGCGGCGCTCGCGAATGTAGCGGGCAAGCCCTTCTTCGGGCACGTTCCACAGACAAAGCAGGTGCGCAAAGTCCGCCTGCTCAAGCTCGCCCTGCCTTTGCAGATTGTCCTGCAGCCGCTCGCGCACCGGGGCCAGGGTCAGTCCCCTGCCAAGGGAGCGGGCAAGACTTGCTGCTGCCGCAAGGCCTGCCCCAAGCCCGGTGGCTGCGGCAAGCCGCTGGCCAGGGCGGGTGAAGCGGGAAGGCTGTGCGGGCTCCTTCAGGGGCGGCCGGGAAGCCGGCCCGCCGGACAGCGTTTCTGCTGCGGTTGCGGCCAGTCCTTGCGCAGTGCCCTTCAGATGGCCTTTCAGGCCCTCTGGCCAGGCAGGCTCAAAGACAAAGTCCCTTTCTGCCATGCTGCCGCCGGAAGGCCTGTTTCCGAAAGGGGGTTTTCCGGAAGGCCTGTTTCCGGAAATGTTGCCCCCGGTCGTGCCGATACAGGCCGTGCTGTCCGGGGAGGCCTTTTCCCGGGCGGACGTGCCCGATCCTTCACGGGGCTCGTTTTCCCTGAGTCGGGCGTCCCCTGAGCCGTGTTCCCCTGACAGGCTTTGTGCACTGACGTGCTGCCTGCTCTGATCATCGTGGTGTTCCATGCGTGATCCTCCCTGCGTAATCCTCTCTGGTTTCTTTCCTTGCTGTCTGCATGCCTCGTTGTCCAGGCTGCACGTCTTGCGCCTGCTGCAGCCTGGCAGTCCGTCTCTGGCAGCCCGCCAGGCATGCTGACGGGCCCAGGGACTTGGCTGTTCCCTGACGAACCTTGAGGTGGACAGGGCGCAAGGCGTGCGGTCAGTGGTCAGGAGGCATCAGGCCAGGGGCAGAAGTTCCTTTTCCCAGTCAGGCGCCCCGTCTGAAGCGAGCCAGTAACGGTTGCGTGCCGAGGCATGGCGGTTTCTGGCAAAGCAGGCAAAGGCCGTCTCGCCCTTGTGGGCGCCCCGGCGCAGGGTGAGAAGGCGCAGCTTGTCGCCGCATTCCGGGCAGTTGTGGGTCCCCCGGGCCTGCGGGCGCTCGCTGCCGTCCTCGTTGAAAAAAATCACTTCGCCGCTGGCATGGGCCTCCTTGTCGAAGCAGGCACAGTAGACGCTCCTGTTGCGGCCAAAGCCCTTGTGCAGGCCCTGATGGCACTCCGGGCAGCTGAAGGGCACGGGCACAGGTTCTGAACCTGACCTTGTGTGATCGACAAAGAGGCGGCCCATGCAGCCGGTCTCCCAGTAGCGCTCGCAGCCCCAGAAGCGAATGTGGCCATCTCCGCCTGCGACCGCATGAACAGGGGCTCCGCACCTGGGGCAGGTCAGTGTCTGGCCGTCCCTGCGGTTCTCCTTATGATCCGCCTTGCGATTGTCCCTGCGGATTTCCCTGCGGCCCTCCTTACGATCATCCTTGAGAGCCACCTTGAGAGCATCCTTGCGATCGGGCTTGCCGTCCTTCGCTTCTGTCTTCTGCGCCGGCTGCTGATCAGGCTGCACGTCTTCCTTCTGCGGATTCGGCTGCAGATTCGGCTGCGCTTCCTTCTCTTCCGGATGTTCCGGCTGCTGCGGATCGGCTGCAGGTCTGAGCCCCTGAGCCTTTTCCTGATCCTGTTCCTGAGCCAGCTCCCGAGTCTGTTCCAGTTCGCTGTTCCTGTCGGTGTCTGCTGTCATTGCGCTGTTCTCCGTGGGGATTGAGGGTTTTGTGGTTTTGCTGCTGTGTCTGTGACGCACGGTCCCGGGGCTTTCTGTTGTCTGGCCGGTCAGACAGGGCCCTGCAGTCAGGCTGGCCCGCAGGTCTCTCTGAAGCTGTACGGACAGTTCGCGCCCTCCCTGACAGTGCGCCCTTGTATATTATGAGGATCGTATGGCTGCTCCAGGAGTGCGGCTGTTTGGTTTCTGTCCCTGAGTCCTGCCCCTGAGGTTTTTGCGGGGTTTTGTGTGAACGGTCAGGGCAGGGGAGGCAGGGGGCGATGCCCCTTCGTGCTGTCTCCTGTGGCAGGGGATTTAGACCTTCCGGGAAAATTTGTCAATACTCGATTGACATGTCATTTGACGCTTGACAGGGTTTGCGTTTTGCTGTACCAGAGAGCTGTCCTTCGGAGAAAAGCTGGGAGAACTCCCGGAGAAGCTGCCAGAAAAGCTCCCGGGACAGCTTTTGTGGAAGAGAGGACGGGCGTCCCCCGGCAAGGCTTTCTGCTCTGCCGCCAGAAAGGCAGGCCGAAAGCAGCGGCTTCCCCCGGCACGTCCCCTTCCATCACCGTCAACCAGCAAAAAAACCGTCCAGCCGCACAGGATCCCAGGACTCCTCATCTGGCAGCAAAAAAAAACAGCCACTTCTCACAGGCTGCCAGGACAGGACCAGCTTCAGGTTCAGGACCAGGTTCAGGTTCAGAGAGGTACAGGCGCTCTTCCATGCAGGAGGGAGCTTCAAAGGCAGAAAGCCAGCATCTTCGGACAAGGACCAGGACCGTATGAAGGCGCATTTCCGCAGACTGGCAGACAAAATTCCACGCATCATAAAAAACAACAATCCTCATTGTTTAATAAGGCCCGAAGGGCTCTGGCGGAAAAGTGGTCTGCGACAAGCTTGTCCCACCTTCACTGGCTCTACTGAAGGTCGCTACACACAGCACTTGTGGCTCCAGCTTGTCTGCCTTGCTGAGCCATCGTCCATCCTGCCCTTCCATGCACATACTGGTTTTCCGCTAGAGCCGCCCGAAGAGGCACGGACTTTTTGTCTCTGAAATTTGTCTCCGAAAGATCCCTGAAGGGACCGGGCGCAGTGGCAGGCTCAGTCCCCAGGCGCAGTACGGCGAAAAACCGTCAACCCAACCGTCAAACCAGCCGTCAACCCAACCGTCAACTCATCAGAAACCCCAAAACATAAGCAAAGGAAGATTGCATGACGTCACAGACCCTCAGCCCCGCAGATGAGCTGCAGGCACGATCCACAGAAGCGCAGGGCATTCTGCACATGCTGCTGCCCGCGATTGTGTACCAGTACGGCAGACTGACTGCAGGCCTTGCGCTTGTTTCTGTCCTTGTCCTTGCGGCAGTGCTTGATCCGCAGGCATGTCATTCTGCCGTGTGCCGGGCAACCGGCAAGGCCGAACTGACCAGTGCCGATGTCCATGCCGCCCGCATGCAGGCCAGGGTGGAGAACGGCGCCTTTGACTTTTCCTCGGGCAGTCTTGCTGCGGCCAGGCAGTGCGCGGATCTGGTCAACCGTCTGACCAGCGTGAGCCTTGGCAATATCGGCATCCCCGGAGCCGATGAGGTGCTCGAAGCCCTGGAAGAGGCCGTGGAGGAGGGCGTGCAGGAAACTGTGGAAGAAGCCTGCCGCTACGTGGCAGCCACCGGCACAAACTGGGTGCGCTCGCAAATCGCTTTTGTGCGCAACACGGCCAATGCCCAGGCAAGCGAGCTTGTGCAGGCCAATGTCAATGTCACCAATCCCAATACCTCGGCCATTCTGGCCACCTACCGCAACCGTCTCAAGCAGGGCCTGCCGACCTATGCGGATCTGCCCTCGCTCAGGGACCTGAGGTAGGCACAATCGTTTTGCCAGCACGCAGACGGCTGTTTCTTCAGGGCAAAACCGCGTCCCCTGAACGATCTCCCAAAAACAGAAAAACCCGAAAACCCCATCCACAACAAACCTATCCAGAGAAAAAGGAGCAGTCATATGGCTGTACGGTATCAGTTTTCGCCCAGGGCAGGACATGCAGAGTCCAGGGATCGCGAGGATCAGGGATCACGCAGCGGCACCGTGGTGCTGCGCGTGGATGACTACTATCTCGTCCAGAAGGAGGATGCCGACGGTACGCCCCTGCAGGACGAGTGGGGCCACCCCGTGGTGGAGGCCAGGGGCGTGTGGGGCACGAGCCTCTGCTCCGGCGAGCGGATCCTTGTACGCCTGTCCACCCTTGAAGAGGAGCAGGCTGCGGGCTGGGGCCGGCAGATTTCGCCCAAGCGCCGCAGCATCGAGATGCTGCGCGGCACCCTGCAGGACGAGCAGGGCCGCGTGATGGATCCCTCCTCCCTGCCCGAGGAGCAGCGTCCGGTATGGCGCTGCGATCAGGCCAGGGTGCTCACTGATGAATCGGGTCGTCCCAGGGCCAGTGTGCGCAACGACCAGCCCGGTGAGTCCGGACAGTACACCCAGATGTACTGCTCCTGGGTGACGCCCTATCCGCCCTATGTGACCAACCGCGGCGAGCTCTTCTGGCCGCAGGAGCACATGGAGGCCGACCGCTTCAGCACCGTCAACATGAACCTTGCGGCCGACACAAAGCCCAGCTACTACCGACTCTTTACCGAGAGCATGCGCCAGTGCGCCATGGAAGGCACCATGTCCTATGCAAAGGCCGCAGCGCAGGCCGCACGCACCATTGTGGACGCCTGGAGCGAGCAGTGCCGCAGCGAAAAACAGGCCCGCTTCGGATCCCTGTCCGTGACCACCTGGGCGCCGGAGGAAGGGATGCGCTTCGATCTGGCCGATCGCGACGGCAGCGGCAGGGCCCGCCTGGAAGCCTGGCTGTCGGACCCGCATTTTGAAGCGATCGTCAGGAACAGCGGCACGGACACGCCCTTTACCGTGCCCAGCCCCGTGGCTCCGGACTGCATCCTGCGCTTTCTCAATGACCGGGAGGAAGTCTGCGGCGCCTACCGCGTCAGGGCCTGGGAGTTCCTCTCCCTGCCGTCCTGGGCCAGGCGCCATCAGCGCGGTCGCGACTGTGCCTTCTGGGAGAGCCCCCAGGGACGGGCGCATTTTGTCATGGAGGAACTGGTTCGCGGCCTCTCCAGGGACTTTGTCCGTGCCCATGACGTCGTGGCCGTGGACATCCTGCCAGGCCGCCGCTACAAGGCTGGCATGAGCCTCATGAACCCCGAGCTGCTGAATCTGCGTACCGATCCGGCCGTGATCCGGGCCAGGCTGCGCAAGATGATCTATACGGGCATTGTGCAGAGCCGCAGCCTGCAGGAGGATTCGCGCAGGAGCCCGCGCCAGAACATCGGCTGCGCCCAGGCCTTTGTGCCCAGGACCCATCAGGGTTATGTGACAGGCTACTTCACCCTCAGGGACGGAGCAGGCTACCGCAATGCCGTCCTGCTTCTGCCCGGAGAAGATCATCTGGTGCCCTCCAGGGTGTATGCCGAGGAACTTGAGCGCGAACGCCGGCTCTTCAACAACCTGCCTGCCCTCTTTGCCGGGGAGAAGGCCGAGGAAAAGACCGACGAGAGGGCAGGCGAACAGGCAGGTTCGTGGACGACAGCCCGGGCAGGGACACGCAGCACGCGCTCAGACGCCCAGTACCACGCCGACCCCGCGGATCCCGCCGATTCCGCAAATCGGGGATACGACAGCCAGGCCTGGGACGAGGACGATCTGCGTCCCCGTCCCTGATCAGAAAGATGCTGATCAGAAAGATGCCAGAAATTTTTTTTGGGCCAGCATCTGGCAACTTTTCAGGGGCCCCAATGCAGTCTGCAGCTGCAAGAACTCAGCCTCGAAAAAGAGTTTCGAAACGCTCTCGCAAACCTGGCCCAGAAAGAGAGCGCTTTTGAAAAAAATATTTCCTGCCATGACAGGTTCACGCTCCTGTGTCCGTCTCCAAATATTCATAAAAAAACCTTGTTTATCAATACATTATCTGAATTCAAGGCGGACGCTGCAGGGCAGGGTAGAGCAGATAAAAAAATTCCCTGCTTGCGTTGAGACAAGGGAGTTGAGGTCAGAGGTCAAATATTTTTTTGTCACTACATCTTTGTTCCTTTGCAGGCAATCATCTGGGTTTTTCTTAAAGCACAAGACAAACTGAGAGGTTAGCTTATGTCCTGATGTCCGCTTTGCCGAGTGCATGGAAGATGCCTGCCTCCAGCTTCGGCCAATATTTTTCCTTGCACGGCGTGCGCTCCCCGGGACCATTCTGTCCGGTCCCGGGGAGGAATCAGGCTGCGTGCAGGGCACTGGGCAGAATCTTTCATTCTCTCCTGTATGACTGTTACAAGATCTTGAAGACTGGAAGTCAATTCTGTAAAAATATCAGAAATACGTCCTGTGCTTCTCTATTTTGTCTGCACATCAGATGTTTCAGACGCCCACAAACTGGCCTCTGGAGCCTCAATCCGATGTTTTTCAGACACACGGTCCGACTTTTTTCTGACTGTGTGTGTCCTGCGCCTGGAGAAAGAGAGAGGAGTGTTCACAAAAATGTCAAAAAATATTTTTATCTCAGTATTTATGTGAGGATATCAGATACTTGCTGTTTTTGAATTCTTGCCTGTCTTCAGAAAAAGCTTCAGGATTGCTTGACAAAAAATGCCCCTTTGGCGCATAGACATGTTTAGCGAATGAGCAACAACATCCGCCTGGCTCTGTTCTGATGCCTGAGCCTCTTCCGCGGGCCTGCAGTTTCTCACAGAACAGGACGGCATCCCTCCCAAAACCTTCCAAAACCTTCAGCGTCTCAACAAGACCGCTTTTTGTCGCACTGTCCACCCCCTGTTCAACCCTTTTCCTGTTTCAGAACTGTCTTCATCCATCTTCTGCGGTTACGGACGCCCTGCGCTGTCTGCATTCCGCGTCGTGCCCCTGGGCCCCCTGTGCCATCTCCGGGGCTGTCATGAGAATTGACTTTTCAATCAATTCTGTTCAATGACAGTGGCAAACGGAGGTGGACAGCCATGGTCACGCATCCCGAAAATCGTACCGGCATTGACAGGCTGCGGGGCTTTGTCCGTGACCTTATCGGTCCTGGCAGACCCTATGCGTCTGCCAGGGACATGGCTGACTCCCTGCATCTTGCCGACGGGCGGGCGACCATCCTGTACAAGTTCCTGAAGGGAGCCGAACCCAGGGCCGGCGTTGTGCTCGACTGGCTGGAACATCTCGGCATCACTGTCATCTACCCTGAAGACTGTCCTGAAGACTCCCCTGAAGACGGGACGGACGAGGATCCGGAATTCCTCCCGGTCATGAACCGCAAGCCCAGTACCGGTCCGGACGCTGTCCCTTCTTGTGGAGACACGCAGCATGAAACCATCCAGGGGCTGCCTGCGAGCCTCTTCAGAAACCTGGGCCTCAATCCCGACATTTGCCATGTCATGCCCATCACCGGGGATTCCATGGAACCCGTCATCGCCGACAACTCCCTGGTGATTGTGGAGGCTCTCTCCCAGCACTTCTTCTTCCTCGAAAGCGACAAGCTCTATGTCTTGCGCTACCATGGCGAGATCTTCGCCAGGAGAGTGGTCTTCGAGCCCGATCGCACCACCCTCCTCCCTTGTAACAAAACCTGCAAGCCCATAGTCATGATAAAGGACAGTACCGAGGATTTCGAGCTCCTTGGCCGCATCCGCTGGATTTCGTCCAGTATCTGATGCCTGAATCGGCCGTGCAGGCCGGCTGCAGAACCACGACTGTTTCTGCGTCATTCCGGGATCCTCCCGGGATCCTCCCTGCACCAGGCTGCCAGACAGAAAGACAGCGGCCTGCTCCTGCCAGAACGGCCGGCACAATCCCCGGACAGACAGTGACGGGTGCACCCACCCGCATGGTCCGCATGGTCCTGTCGCCTGCCCCGCAAAAATTCGTGTTTTGCAGGGGGACTCCAGACCTGTCCCCAGTTTGCCAGATACGTTTGCCAGATACTCTATCCCCCCTCAAAAAAAGAGTTCGGCTCTTTTTTCCATATACTTTGTCGCATTGTCCGTTTTCCCTTTTTCACTGATTTCCTCTTTTATGCAGAAAACAGCGCTGCGGGAGTTTTGCCATGTCAGAAATTTGGCATCCTCTTTCGGACTATCTCAATGGTAGGGTCACTGACAAAAGCATGGATTCCAGGGACTTTGACGGAAACTGGTCCGGCCGTGACGGGCACCGCCCCTGGAACAGGCCCGCAAACAGGTCTCAGGTCCGGCGCAGGAACTGGCGCGACAGCAGGCCCGCTGACTGGCCGTATGACTGGCCTCACAGCTGGCAGGACAGGGACGACTGTCCCTTCCTGCATGTCACACAGGCCCACCCCAGGGGGGTTCCGGTCTTTGTGCGCCTGTTCAGGGCAAGGGTCCAGGTCCTGGAGCCTTCCCAGGCCGAAGATTTTGATACCGGTGTCTTTATCCCGGCTCTTGTCCGGACCTGGAACGGCGAACGGGCCGGCATGGCCGACGCATGCGCCCTCGAAGCACTGGTCGAGCAGGCCAGACAGAAGGCCGGGGCCGCTGCCTGCCCCGTTTTCGACGCGGAGACCGAGGCAGCCGCATGGCCTTGTCCTGTCTGCATCCTGCGCCTGGAGCTCGAAACCAGCCCGGAGCTTGCAGAGTGTGCAGGCTGCACGGACCTGAACGAGGAGCCCTTCGAGGAAGACAGTGTCTCCCTCGTGTTCCGCCTGCCGGCAGGCATCACCCGGGCCGGCCTGCAGCTGCTCTTTTCGGCCCATACCTGCGCAGCGCCCCTGCGGCAGTTTGTTACCCTTGTCGCTCATTTGTGCGACGACGATGACCCGGCCGCCATCTGGAAGGCACTCGACGCCGTGCGCGAGGACGCGGCCCGCGAAGCCTTCTATGCCCTCTTTCCTGGCTCGCCCTACTGCCGCATGGTCATTGGGCTCAGGGATGTGACCAGGGCCATGATCCGCTCCGCCCTGGCTGTTTTCCAAAGCGCTCCGATCGCGGCACGCGCCCTGCTGCTGGAGCTGCAGGCCAGGGGGTGCCAGCCCTCCTTTACCTGCGCAGAGCTTGCCCTGTACATCTCGGCCGTGGCGTCCGGGGACACCATAGTCTCCATCGATCCGCCCATCCCCTCGTCTGTTCCGCCAGCCGTCCTGCCCTGCTGCCCGTAGCGATGCCCGGCCTGAGCAAGAGCAGCCGTCACATGTTGCAGGCAAAAAGCGTTTCCTTTCTCAAAACCACCACTCTCGCAAACTCTGTGCCCGACATTCCCGTCTCTCGAAAAACCCACTGGAGAGCGTTCAGGAAGAGGGGGCGCCTTCCCTCCTGCTGCCCTCATGCCCTTGTCATGGGGGTGGCAGGGGAGCGTGCCACAAGTGCTTCCTGCACAGGACAAGGGACTCCGGGCACCCTGGCATCACCACCTTGCCTTTCCCCCTTGTCCGGGAGCCCGTCTTTTTCTGGCGCCCGATTGTTTGCACGGAAAATGCTGCGCAGGACATGCTGCACGGAAAATGTGTACAGGCAGCGTTCGCTTGCAGCACAAAGCAGATCAAACGACAGTATCTGATCAAACGACAGTATCTGGAGGAGTCTTACCATGTCCTTTGTGAAGGATTTGCTTGAGGAATGGCGTTCCGGCAGGCGTTCGTTCGGCAGTCCCGGCAGTCCCGGCAATCATCGCAGTCATGGCAGCCCGGACAGCCGCACAGGCCCCGGGCAGACGGCCAGGGAAACGCCCGGCGCCCGCAGAAACCATCGCCGCCGCAGGGCTTTCCGGAACGAAGCTGCCGGAGATGAAGCAGCCCGAAACGAAGCGGGCCGGAAGAGCGTCAGCCGGAGCGAAGCACAGTCAGACCAGACACAGGCAAACGAAACAGGCTCCGGCGGAATGCTCGCCAGCAGAACAAAACCAGACGGCTCACACCAGGACAGGGCCCGTCAGCAGAGCGTCAGCCCGGACAGCATCACTGCAAACAGCATCACAGCAGCCAGTGTCACTGCAGCCGGCACAGACGCCCGGAACGAAACCGGCGGTCCTGACGGTGCAGACAGCACACGGAAGAAGAACACCCTGAAGCAGACAAGCTCGCAGAAGAGCACACAGCAGAGGAGTCCGGACATGATGGAGACAGACAGCAGAGACGGCACAGGCAGCGGCCCTGCAGACGACAGGCTCATGTACCGCCAGCAGAGCCCTGGCATTGCCCCCGGGCGGATGCGGGCTTCGGACAGGAACGGGACCCGGACGTACGGTTCGTCTTCCGGCCGCCGGGCGTCTGGACGCTCCTCGGGGACGCGATTTGGCCGCAGCACACGCGCAAGCCAGGGAACCTTCGGCCGCGACTGGGATCCGGACAGCCGGATCACCCAGCCCTGGAGCGCACCCATTGTGGTGGTGTCCAGGGTGGCGCCGGGCCTGTGCTACGCGGGCCGCATGGTGGGCTGGGACTTCCATGTGGTCTTCCGGCACCTGGCCGAAGCAGCCGGAGCGGCGGGCACGCAGCTCTACCGCAACCTGCGCGCCCGCCTCATTCCGGGCTGGCAGATCTGGAAGGAAAACTTTCCCGACGGCACGGGCACGGGTCGCACTTCCCTGGACTGCCTGACCTTTGCCGGCGCCAGAGCCTTTCTGGAGCGCCTCAGGGACTGCCCCCCGGACAGGGAGCACAGACAGCTGCTGTCCAGGCTGTGCGCAGCCTTTGCGGGTTGCATGCCGGAAGGGGACCTCTATCCCGTTCCCCTGGGCTACCCCTGGAACATCCACTCCCTGCAGGCGCCGCCCATTCCCTTGCGGGCCTTTCTGGCCGACAGGGTTCTTGTGCCTGTGCTCCTGAGGGACGGAGAGGTCTGGCTTGCCCTGGGCCTGCTCTGCTACTGGTACCGCCTGGATACCTATTCCCTGTGGGACTTTGAGCGCACGCCCGAAGCCCGCCGCCTTGGCCTGCGCAACTGGCGCGTGGCCTGCGTGGCCGGCAGGGCGCAGACCTATGTGCCCTGGGCCGCAGCTCCGGACTGCCTCATGGCCCTTGCCGCCTACTGGCGCGGGCTGGAGTATCCCTGCTGGCAGCGCCTTGTCTGCCTGGCCACCATGCTGGCCACAAGCCAGCAGGCCGAACGACTCGCACAGCCGTGCCCGGGCTGGCCTGGCAGCAGGTCCGGACTGGTCAGGGAGGAAAGATCGGCCTCGGAAACCGGACAGGACGCCGTTCAGTCCGGTGCTGACCGGAGCGACTGGATCTGAAGGGATACGGGCACGGCTGACAGGGCCCGGGCACGCCCTGTCAGCCGAAAGCCGGGATAAAGGCAGGAGAGGGCAGCAAGGACCGATCAGCCAGGGACTGACCAGCCAGGGACTGACAGCACAAACAGGGCAGGGGACCAGGCTGTGATCCTCTGCCCTGTCAGCGGATATGAAAAAAGGGTGGCGCCAATCTCAAGCGTCACCCTTTTCCTCGTTTCATGCAGGGCCAGAGCCTGACCCTGCACGACATTGTTTTTGGCTAGATCTTGAAGCGGCTGTCCTTGGCCACCTCTTCGCGCACGTACTTGAAGAGCATGGGGCTCAGCAGCAGGATGCCGATGAGGTTGGGGAAGGCCATGAGGGCATTGGCGGTGTCGGCGATGAGCCACACCAGATCCAGGGTGATGACGGCGCCGCTGGCCATGACCACGGAGAAGATGATGCGGAAGGGCGTCTGTGCCCTGTCGCCAAAGAGGTAGATGGCGCAGCGTTCGCCGTACACGCTCCAGCCAAGGGAGGTGGTGAAGGCAAAGAGGGTAAGGCTGATGGTCACGCCCACTTCACCGAAGAAGCCCAGGTTGGAGGAGAAGGCCATGGCGCTCAGAAGACCGCCGTTGACGCCGCTGGACCACAGGGGATCGCCGGCATGCACGTTGGCATTGTTGATCAGGGCCAGGTTTTCGGGGGTCACGGTGGAGATGAGGATCACGAAGCCCGTCATGGAGCAGACGATGAGGGTATCGATGAACACGTCCAGCATGCCGATGGAGGCCTGCACGAGCGGGCTCTCGGCCGTGGAGGCAGCATGGGCCATGGGGGCCGTGCCAAGACCGGCCTCGTTGGAGAACACGCCGCGGGCAACGCCCATGCGGATGGCCAGCATGACGGAGGAGCCCACAAAGCCGCCCTGGGCAGCAGTAGGCGTGAAGGCATCAGTGACAACCCACCAGAAGATGCTGGGCACCTTTTCAATGTGCATGAAGATGATGGTGAGGCACAGGCAGACATAGAAGACGGCCATGAAGGGCACAAGCTTGCCGGACACGGTGCCCACGCGCTTGACGCCGCCCACCAGCACAAGCAGGCACATGACGAGCAGGACAACGGCCACAATCCACTGATTGACGCCGAAGGTGGAGTTCACATTGACGGCAATGGCATTGGCCTGCACCATGCCGCCCACGCCCATGAGGGCTGCGGTGATGCCGAAGAGGGCAAAGGCTGTGGCGAGCCATCTCCAGCGGGGTCCGAGGCCGTTCTTGATGAAGTACATGGCGCCGCCCACCCAGTTGCCGGCAGGCGTCTGCTCGCGGTACTTCACGGAGAGCATGACTTCGCAGAACTTGGTCATCATGCCCACCAGGGCGGTCATCCACATCCAGAACAGGGCGCCCGGACCGCCAATGGCGATGGCCGTGGCCACGCCGACGATGTTACCGGTGCCGATGTCGGCGGCAATGGCCGTCATCAGGGCGTTCCAGGGGGAAATTTCGCCTTCTGTGGACTGATGCTTGCGGCCCTGCCACAGGCATTTGTAGGCGTTTTTCCAGTTGCGGAAGGGGTAGAATTTCAGTCCGATATTGAGATACAGCCCCGTACCGACGAGCATGACCAGCATGACAGGGCCCCAGACGAAGTTGTTCAGGGGCGTCAGTAAACTTGTAAGCAACTCTTCCATAAAAGCCTCTCCTGGCTGTCAGTCCCGCATCGGGGGAGCGTATCACGTACAAGACACGGGAAGGATCATAAGAGTTGAGGTTCAGGTCCGTGTCTTCTGCCCCTCTCAAAGCAGAAGCGGACGCCACAGGCCGGCTGCCACCCTCTTTGTGCAAAAAAGAGTGTTCAACGTCCCGGCATAACTAGCACAGAAATTTTCCTTCTGTAAAGCAAGACAGGAAAAAAAACGCCTCGACAAAGGGATGAAAGTTTTTCCTGCAAGACTTTCAAGAGGTTGCCTCTGTGACTGCAGGGCAGAGGACCGCATTGTGCGTCTTCTGGTTCGCTCCTTGCATGAAAACAGTGCCAGGTACAGGCCGGCAGGAAGCAGGAAAGCAGGAGCAGGCCATCAGGCGGGGGACTGTCCCCGGGCTCGGGCATGACGGCAAAAAAGGATCCCGTTTTCCCTTGCGTTCACCCGGGACGCGCAGGCCCCGGGCAGCAGGGAGCGCTTCCAGGGAGCGCTTCTTCTTGAGGAGGGCCGGGCACCTGTGCTACCTTGCGAGGCAGGGAAGAGTCCCGGGTTTTTCGGGACTCTCTGCAACCTTGTCACTTTTCATCCCCAAATTGCGGAGAACACCCCATGGCCAAGAAAATTCTCGTGCTTGCCGGCGACTTTGTGGAAGACTACGAGCTCATGGTGCCCTATCAGATGCTGCTCATGCTGGGCTACGAGGTGGACGTGGTCTGCCCGGACAAGAAACCCGGCGACATTGTGAAGACCGCCATCCACGACTTCGAGGGCGATCAGACCTACAGCGAAAAGCGCGGCCACAACTTTGTCCTCAACGCGGACTTTGCCGCCGTGCAGACCGCAGACTACGCAGGCCTTGTTGTGCCCGGCGGCCGTGCCCCCGAATACCTGCGCCTCAACAAGAGGGTGCTCGAGATCGTGCGCGAATTTGATGCCGACAAAAAGCCCATTGCCGCCATCTGCCACGGCCCCCAGATTCTGGTTTCTGCAGGCATCCTGAAAAACCACACCTGCACCTGCTATCCGGCCGTGCAGCCCGACGTGGTCGATGCCGGCGCCGAGTTTGCCGGCACCAATGAGACCTTCACCAATGCCGTGGTGTCCGGCCACCTGGTCACGGCTCCGGCCTGGCCCGCCCATCCGGCCTGGATTGCCGCCTTTGCAAAGCTCCTGGGCGCCCAGATCTCCATCTAGCCACGCAAGAAATCCGTCCGCAGAGTGACCGCCCTGGCCCGGACGCCTGTCCGGGCCAGGGCCTGGTGGGGCCCGGAAGGCTTGTCTGCCCGCAAGGGATCCAGCCTCAGGGGCCCGATCCCCGGGATGCCCGTCTTCTCTCGGGCGCACCCATGCGGTTCCTTATACGAACGAATTCATGTTCTTGAGGAGCGCCTGGGCGGTCATGACGGCCTGTCGCCCGAAGAGAGGCTCTTTGTTTCCAGGGGCACCAGAGACATGTATGCCGAGAAATTGCAGGCCCGGCGAAATCCCGAGCAGATGGTCTGCGGCACGATTACCCGCACCGACGGCTTTGCCCTCAACCTCTCGCGGGTGCGGGTTGCGGATATGAATGGCCGCGATCCGGGCTACTTCTATATCGACGAGACCGTCGAACCCGAAAAGGAATACGGCGCCGTCTGTCATGAGGTGCTCAGGACCGGCAGAAACATGTGCTTCCATGTCGTCAGGGTAACCGACAATGATCTGGGCATGGAGTCCAGGGGCATTACCGATCAAAAATTGCGCTGGATCAGGAACTGCTCCGCTCCGGGCTAAACCGGAACAGACCGGACCCGGACCGGACCCGGGGCAGATTCCGGGGGCTGACCGGGTGCAGGGAAGGGCGCAAGAATCCCGCAAGCAGCTTGCAGGCAGACGGGGCAGTGCCGCAACGTGTCAGGGCACAGGAACAAGTCCCTCTGGCTGGTCCTGACTGCTGTCAGCCTGACTGCTGCGACGCCCCGGGGTTTTCTGCGCCTGGACTGGCTGTCAGGCTGACAGGCCCCGCAGGAGGGAGCCTTTTTCTGCCGGCTTTTCCCCCTGCCGCAGGGCAGAAAGCAGGCACAAAAGCTGTCCGAAAGCCGCCCGCCAGGCCGCCGGAGAGCAGGCAGAAACAACACAAGCGAGCGGCAAAAAACGAGAGTGCGCACAAGGCCCGAAAAGGGCTTCAAGACCTGCTTCAGGGCTGCAGCCAGACTGAAAGACGACAGAAAGGGACCTTGTGCAGGCGACAGAAAATGGCAGATATACCCTTGCAATGCCTGTAGAAATGACAAGACTCCCCAAACAGAAACTTCAAGTACAACTTGAAGTTTTGCTGCGATCCGGCTTGAACTTGTCCCTTTCTGCTTCAAGCACAGCCGCATGTTGCATGTTTTGGCGAGGGTCTGGAAACTCTGCGGCCCTGGCATCTGTCCGGCATTCCGGATCCAGAGGCACGGAGACAGTTCATGGTCCCTGCCAGCGCCCTCTCTTCCGGGTCATCCCGGACAGGTGTGTCCCTGACCCGGCAGAAGCAAACGCTCGGGGCACGAGAGACCCTGGCAGGACACGAGGGAGCAGCGGCAAAGGCCTCCAGACCTGTCCCTGCTCCCGGTGCCTGCGCCTGACGGGCAGGCCAGACGCATACTGGCAGTGCGCACACAGAAAGCAGGTGGAAAGCCAGCGGACAGGCAGGAGGCCAGAAGCTCCCCTCAGGCCAGAGCCAGGTCAGGACCCGATCAGGAGCAGGGCAGGCACAAGGCACGTCGGCCCTGCTTTCAGGCCGCCTGCAGCCGGGAGATCGTGACTTTTGGACTCACTGCTTGACAGGGTCCCGGAAAGTGCCTAGAAAAAGTACGCAATTTGAACAGGCTAGCTCGTCCATGGGCCTTAAGCCCCGCCGGACGACTGCTTGCCTTCAGAACCGGCCATGTCCCGGGGACAGGTGCGATCCCAAGACTGCCTGCCCGGGTCTGCCATGCAGGCCCTGACCTTGTGGTCCGCACCGCACACAGGGCTGGCAAACCCTCATCATCTGCATTCCGTGCAGTCATCCCAAAGGAACAGGAGGGGCATACGCCATCTGTCCGGGGACTTGTTCCCGAACGGATGCCATCGTGCCGATTTTTGATGAACAAAAGTGATCTCTATCTTTTGCTGTCCAAGGAATTCGACCTCTCTCTGACAAACTCCGTCAGTATTGTCGACACGTTCTTCAACTCCATAGCCGACGCGCTGGTGCGTGGAGATCGGGTGGAAATCCGCGGTCTGTGCTCCTGGCAACCCAAGGAATACGAGGGATACTCCGGCCGCAACCCCCATACCGGGGAAAAAATCGAAGTGCCCAACAAGCGCCTGGCTGCCTTCAAGCCCGGCAAGGATCTGCTGGACATGCTCAACGAAAGTGTCCAGTCCTCCAGGGCCTAGCGAACAACGTTCCACTCTGACGTGCTCTTGTCAGGGTGAGCTCATAGCTTGACCGGGGTGAAGGGTGTGTGGAACTGAAGAGAACGGTTTTGCATGGCCTTCACCCTTTTTTTGTTTGTGCCTGGTTCAGGCAGGTGGCTGTGTCACACAACGGCCGTCTTTTGCACCTGTTCTTTTCTGTCCTGCCTGTTCCGGGTCTTTTGATCCCGGACACTTCAAGTCCTGCCCCTTTGTCCAGAAGAGAACCATCAACGTCCGCGTGAGGGAACAGCCGCATGATCATTGAACCCATGAAGCCTTCTTCCGATCAGCTGCAGCAGAAGACGGTCTACGTCGTCAAGGTGGAGACCACAGGCCTTGCCATGGACGACGAGATCCTCGAGCTGTGCGTCATTGATGCGCGCAATCCCTGGAAGCAGGGCGAGCGGGGCCGGGAGGCCGTGCCCCTCTTTCACTCGCGCTTTCGGCCGGAGTACAAGATAGAGTGGCCCAGGGCCTCGCGCATCAACGGCATTACCCCCAGGACCGTGGCCAGGGCGCCCTTTCTCAACGACTTTCGCGAGGAACTGGGCAGGCTCTTCATCCGCTGCGACTGCCTTGTCTGCTTCAACGCCGAGTTCGACTTCTCCTTCCTGCGCCGCCAGTTCCTCTTCAAGGCCCGCCTCATGACCGTGGACCTCATGCGCGACTGGACAGAGTACAGGACCGGCGCAGCCGTGAAGGACGGCACCGAGTTCCGCATGCCCTTTCTCACCCAGAAGGACCTCTTCAGCCACTTCAACTGGCCGGTCAATACGGGCTCGCCCATCTCGGACTGCCTGGGCCTGAGGCACTGCTTTTTGCAGCTCATTCCCACGGGCTGCATCCACATCCGCCGTCCTTTGCAGGAGCGGCGCTTCTCGCGCATCAGCGAGATGCAGCTTCTGGAAGTGCGCGAAGCCTTTGACAGGAAGGCAGCAAGCCTTGGCGCCGGTCCCTATCTCAGGATGGATCCCAGAGACAACGATCTGCTGGTCCGCCTGGGCATAGAGGACCCGGATCACATCTACTATGCCGGCGAGGCGCCCTCCCTCAGCCTGCGTGTGCCAGCCACGGGATCGGCCTCCGAGGTCCGCGAGCGCGTGGCCCAGGCTCTGGAAGCGGAGTCCGGCCTGCCCGAGGGCCTTGTGATCCTTGCCACGGACGCCCTGCGCGAGACCGACACCCTGAAGGATCGCTCGCAAAAGCGCAGGGAACAGCTTGTCTCTGGCAGCACAAGGGAACAGACGAAGGCTTCGAAGAAAGACGTCCCGCAGAAGGACGCCTCGGCGGATGCTTCACAGGACAGCCCGAGAGACAACACCCCGAGGAACACCCTGACGAACGCCACGACAGAAAGGCTGACAGCAGGACAACAGGGCGCTCAGGCAGGCAGTCAGCCGGACGGACAGAACACGCCTTCTGCCTGACAGCCCGCCAGGCAGCACGTCCGGCACCTTTTGCAGGCTTGAGAGATGCCACCCTGCAGGCAGAAGGTGTCCTGTCAGGCTGGTCAGGCTGGCAGGAAACGGGATCGCGTGCCCCACAAAAACCTGTTCCAAAAGACCTGTGCCCTTGTGCACAAGTTCGGGCTTTTCAGGAAAAGCCTTTTGCAAAAAGCGAAATTTCAGAGAATCCACCTTCCTGCTTAGCTCAAAATCTACGCTTCTCTCAAAAAAAAGTAACACAAATGCCATTTTTTTCTGTTTTACTTGTTTCTCAAATATTTCACTTGTGAAAGAAACCGTGCTGTTTTATAAAGTGGACAGCAACTTTTTGGGAGGCAGGACGTGGTACACAGCAATTTTTCCTTGCACAACGAACAGAACAAACAAGACGCAGAAAACCAGTGCTCCTGCCAGCCGTCCTATCAGAGTCCCTGCCCCAATTCCTGCCACTGCTCGCACAGAAAGCCGTTCTCGCTCTGGAAATCCGTCCTCTTGCCCGTGCTTGTGTCCGCACTCGTCCTTGTGCTCGCACTCCTCTGGCTTCCGGACTCCGGTGACGCCCTCAGAGCCCGCATAGCACTGCCCCAGCTTGTGGCCGACTACCACGTCCTTGTCAGTGCAGCCCTCTTTCTTCTGCTCGTGGCGGCGGTCTGCCTCTGGCTGCGCCACATGCAGGTCTGGCTGGCACGCCGCCGCAAGACGCGCCTCATGCACTTCATGGATCCGGTGACAGGCCTGCCTTCCCTGAACATGTTCTGCCACGAGGTGGAGGAGCTCAGAAACAAGCATGCCGACCATTGCTACGTGCTTGTGTACCTGGACATAGCAGCCTTTCGCCAGGTCAACAATCACATGGGCTTTCAGGCAGGCAACCACCTGCTGCGCACCCTGGCACGGCAGATCAGCCGCTGGAAGCTGGCCGGAGAGCCCTGCGCCAGGCTCTCGGGCGGCCACTTCGTGATGCTCATGGATTTCACTGTCTGGAGCGGCGCCTCCAGGCGCCTGCGCAGCCTGGAACGGGAATTTGCCGAGCTGTGCCGCAACAAAAAGCTTGATCCGGCCGTGCACCTTGTGGCCGGCCTCTATCTCATCCGCTCCCAGGACACACCCCTCCACCGCTGCCTGGACAGAGCCAATTATGCCCGCCAGTATGCCCTCAGGAGCAGGGGCCGCAGCTTCCGCTTCTTCTCGAGCCGCATGGACAGCGAGCTGCGCCGCGAGGAAAACCTCTGCAACCGCCTGGACAGCGCCATCAAGTACAACGAGCTTGTGCCCTATTTCCAGCCCAAGGTGAACATGCAGGACGGCTCCATCGTGGGCAGCGAGGCCCTGGTGCGCTGGCTGCATCCGCGTGAGGGCCTCATCTCTCCCGGCGAGTTCATTCCCCTCTTCGAGGGCAACGGCTGCATTGACAAGGTCGACTTCTGTATTTACGAACATGTTTGCCGCAGCCTGCGCGAGTGGCTGGACAAGGGCCTGGAGACGCCCCCGGTCTCCTGCAACTTTTCGGGCATCTCCTTCATGCAGAGCGATTTTGTGGACCGCATCGTGAAGATAGCCGACCGCTACGCCGTCCCCCACAAGCTTTTGCAGCTCGAGCTCACGGAAACGACCTTTGTCAGCACGCCGGCCACACTGAACACCCGCATGCTGGAGCTCAACGGCCTTGGCTTTTCCATTGCCGTGGACGACTTTGGCTCTGGCTACGCTTCCCTTGGCCAGCTGCAGCATGTGCGGCCGCAGGTGCTCAAGCTCGACCACAGCTTCATCCACTACGGCCTCAAGACCGAGCAGGCCCATGCCGTGCTCTCCAGCGTGGTTGCCCTGGCCCACAGCATTGGCACGGACATTGTCTGCGAGGGCGTGGAGACACAGCAGCAGAGGCAGGCCCTCACGGGCATTGGCTGCCGCATAGGGCAGGGCTTTCTCTACGCAAGGCCCATGCCTGCCGCAGACTACGAAGCCCTGCTTGGCGCAGGAACCCCTCTGCCTGCCAGCGCCTGAAGCGCCTGCCACCGGAGGCGCCCCCCTTGTTCGCGTACCGCAAAACGACCCTCCCTTCAGCTTCCGACAGACCAGCCCTGCGTGCCCGTCCCCGGCCGCAAAACCTGCTGGGCTGCAGAGAGTCCGGCTCGCATCCGGGCCAGGAAAGTGTGCGATCCCTGGCCGGTACGAAGCTTCCTTCTTGGACGCGAGTCCGTTGCCGGACCTCTGGTCCTGCCGGAGTCAGGGACATCGTTCTTGTCCTGACACTGGTCCTGGCACTGGTCCCGGGCGTTCTTGCTTCTTCCCAGACCATGGCGCAGGCACAGTCCTCTACCGTGGCACAGGGGACTGTGTCGGAACCACAGGGCCCTGCACAGGGACAGGAAGGCCGTACAGGTCAGCCCGGGGGCAAAAACCAGGAAAGACAGGAACTCCGGAACAGAACGGAGAGAACGGAACGTCCAAGGCTTGCGGTGCGCTGTCCCTTCTTCGAGTCCTCGGCCAGCATGCACCGCACCGTCCGGGACGAGTATGTGGGCTACACCATAGACTACATGCGCGAAGTGGCCCAGCTGGCCGGTCTGGATCTGCACTTTGTGCCGGCAGACAGCGAACTGGACGCCCAGCGGCTTTTGGCCGAGGGCAGGGTGGACATCTATCCTGGCCTTTGTCCCTCCCCAGAGCGGCGTGCCACCTACCTCTTTTCCCGGCTCTCCACAGGCTGCATGACAGGCACCATCCTGGTACGCGAAAACGACACGCGCTTTGCCCACGAGGACTGGGCCACTCTGGGCCGGGTCCGGGTGGGCGTGGAGGCCTTCAACCCGCACATCAAACTTTTCCGGGATAAGTGCACAAGCCAGAACATCAATCCGGAATGCGTGCAGTACAACGGCGTGCCGGCCCTTATCCATGCCCTGGATGCCGGGGAAGTGGACGCCATTGTGGTGAACGAGTTCTGGTCGCCTGCGAAGACCCGCTGCATCGCCAGGTTTGCGCCGCATCCTGTCTATGTCGCCACCCTGGCCTCGCGGCCGGACATCATGGCCCGCATCAATGAGGCCCTGGAGCAGATTGCCATCCATCAGCCGGGCTTTGCCAGCTCGCTCTACATCAGGTACTTCCAGTCCGGCAGCGAGGAGAGACCGCTCTTCACAAGAGACGAACTGGCCTTCCTGGCCACGAAGCCGCGCCTGCGCGTGGCCTACGAGTCCGGCCGCCAGCCCATCATTGCCGCAGATCCTGAGACCGGGCAGATCCAAGGCATAGTGGCGGACATCTACCGCCAGATTGAGGCCTTCTCGGGCCTTGCGTTCGAGTTTGTCTGCCTGCAGGAGACCGAGGCGCTCAGGGAGATGGCAAAGGGCCGGGTGGACCTGCTCGCCTTTGTGCTCAAGGATCCCCACCGCCTGGAGCAGGCAGATCTCGTGGCCTCCCAACCCTTCCTGGTGACACCCATGGTACTGGTCACCCGCAGGAACGGCGGTCCCGTACGCCGCCTGGGCCTGCGCCAGGGCTATGCCACCTCCAGTGTCTTTGCGAGCCGCCACAGGGCCCAGTCCGTCTTTTTCGAGTCCATGGAGGCCTGTACCAGTGCCCTTCTTGCCGGCCGCATAGATGCCTTCTACACGAATCTCCCCAATGCCTTTGATTTGCAGCGCTCCAATCCGGTGCTGAAGATCACGCCCCTCAACGACGACATTGTTTCCTTGAGCTGCGCAGCGCCCGCGAGTCTGGACCCTCGTGTCCTCTCCATCATCAACCGCTGCATACAGCACATTTCCGCCGGCCAGATGGACACCATGCTCCTGGACAATGCCGCTGCCTCAGGCCCTGTCACCGTGCGTCTCTTTGTCTGGCACAATCTGGGCCTGGTGCTCGCGGGCGGCTTTGCCATCATGGCCTCCATCGTGCTCCTTGTGTGGTACATCATGCACGTGCGCACGCAGAGCTCCCGGCGCATACAGGAACTGCTCTTTGTGGACCAGGTCTCAGGCCTTGGCAACCTGAACATGTTCTACCGCGAGGCCCTGGCTCTGGTGCAGAACAATCAGCACAGACAGCATGCCCTGGTCTGCCTGGACATTGTGCACTTCAGGCATGTGAACTACCAGTTCGGCTATGAGGCCGGCAACAGGGTTCTGACAGCCATGGGCCGCAGGCTCAGGGCCTGGACAGGTTCCGGGGAGTGCTGCGCCAGGCTCTCGGGCGGGCACTTTGCCTGCTGTCTGGCCACCAGGAACTGGCGCGAGCTGGAGGGCCGCCTGCAGGCCCTTGGCGAGGACTTCGGACGCTCCTGCAGGGAACAGAAGTTCGACAGCTCTGTGCGCCTGGTGGCAGGCATAGCCCTTGTGCAGAACCTGAAGACGCCGCTCTACCGCTGGCTCGATCAGGCAAACTACGCCCGTCGCGAGGTGTTGGGCAAGCCCGGGCGCAGCTTTCTTGTCTACAACCGCCGCATGCAGCACGAACAGCAGCGCAGGAAGACCCTGGAAGAGCGCCTGGAGCTGGCCGTGCGGCACCAGGAATTCGTCCCCTTCTTTCAGCCCAAGGTGAACATGCTGGACGGAAGCCTTGTGGGCAGCGAGGCCCTGGCCCGCTGGCAGCATCCTGGCGAGGGCCTCGTCGGCCCCGCGCACTTCATTCCGGTCTTCGAGGCCAGCGGCACCATCGACAAGGTGGACTTCTGCATCTACGAGGGCGTGTGCCGCTGTCTTCAGGAATGGAGGCAGCAGGGCCTGCAGGTCCGGCCCGTATCCTGCAACTTCTCGGCCATCTCCTTCAGGCGGGCCAACTTTGTCCAGCGCATCGTGGAGACAGCCGACCGGTACGGCATTCCCCGCAACCTGCTGGAACTGGAGCTCACGGAAAGCGCCTTCACGAACAATGCGCAGGTACTGGCCTCCAGAATGCGGAAGCTCACGAAGGAAGGCTTTGCCATCTCTGTTGACGACTTTGGCTGCGGGTATTCGTCCTTAGGACAGCTGCAGCATCTGCGGCCCCAGATCCTGAAGCTGGACCGCAGCTTCATCAGCAACGGCCTCTCCACGCAGCAGGCACGTCTCATCCTCTCTGCCGTCATCAGTCTGGCCAAGGGGCTGGATGTGGACCTTGTCTGCGAGGGCGTGGAGACCAGGGAGCAGATAGAGGCCCTCATTGCCCTGGGCTGTCAGGTGGGGCAGGGCTTCTATTATGCTAGGCCCATGCCTGCCGAAGACTTTGCCCGCATCCTGGAGAAGGGCTTTCTGAAGTAGCGAAAGGATCGCAAGGAGCCCGGAGGGAAGGCTTCCAGACGCAGACGTCCTGATGGAAGGGCTCTCAAGTCTTCCGGGAAAGACTCAGGAGCACGTCCGGGCCTGCAGAGGCAAAAAGAGGAGTCAGCGTGCAGGCTCCA
>DXHV01000054.1 GCA_019113165.1 Candidatus Desulfovibrio intestinipullorum | reverse complement strand
GCGACATCTGCGTCGGGACGAGTGTAGGTGAAGCTGCCGTCATCATTCATGACAAAAGCTTCTCCTTCCTGAGCTGTTCCATTGGCGTCAAACACCCACTTGCCGTCTGCTCCCATGGTTCCGGTAAATGTGGTTGTCCCCACCTTGACCGTCAGGGTTGCGCCTTCCGTATCGGCTCCGACGCTCAGACCTGCAAAGGTCAGGTTTATTGTGGACTGGACATCCTGAATCTGTCCGGCTTCTGCCGTCACATCAGACAGCACAGGACCATCGTCCTCGATGGTGACGGTCACGTCCAACGTGGTAGCATTGCCATTGGCATCTGTTACGGCAAAAGACACCTTGTCAAAGGTATGACTCTCCTCGTTCTGCTCGCCACCAGCATGCTTGTAGGCTTCGGTCTGGGTGAAGATGAGATTCTTGCCGTCATCGCTCAGGCTGAACTTGCCATAGGTTATGGTCTCGTTCACAGCATCAATGGCTTCCTGCGTCAGCTTCACGCCTGTCTCAAGTGCAACAGACATGCTGTCGCCCTTGTCACCTACTTCTGCATCCTGAGTAGTGAAGGCCATGCTGGAAGGGGTCACAGTAGAATCTTCCACAGCCACCGTCAGCGTTGCTTTCTGACTGTCATGGTCTGCATCAGTGATTATAAAATAAAAATTATCAACGCCTTCGGCATTTGGATTTGCTGCGTAGCTATAGGTGCCATCAGCGTATACTGTCAGTGTTCCGTAGATTCCTTCGACCTGTACGGAATTGCCGTCTTTCAGCTCCAGTTCCTGGCCATTTACAGAGATCTTCTGTAGTGCCGGTATATCGGCTCCAAAGTCATGCGACCAGGAACCCTGGGCGGAAGTACCTGAATCTACAGGAGCCTCAAGAGGGGCCACAGTGATGGTCGGCACATCGTCCTCAATAACGATGGAAATCGTGCTGGACGCAGAATCTCCATCAATATCAGTGACCGTGACATCCAGGTTATGGGCAATCTTATCCTGCCCTTCCCCCTTATGTTCCTGGGTAGAGTGAGTCAGTGTATAGGTGTAGTTCAAAGTTCCGGTGGCAGGATCGTAGACTGCCGTCAGATATCCTTCATCTGTCGGGACTTTCACAGGATTACCATGTTCATCCAGAACAGGTCTTCCATTCGTGAAAACAGTGACACCTTTAATGACAATGCTGCCCACACCATCAGGCGCTGTGATTTGCATGGAATCCGTGGCTTGGGGGAAGTCTGGCCCACCAAGCTCCGTTTCGCTCACAGACAGAATACTGTTGCCGGCACCAGGCTGCGTATTGTCACCGGGACGCACAGGAACCACAGGGATGTCAGGATCCAGTGTACCGGGTTCATCTGGCGTCACCGTAACCCCATGGTCCACGCCTTCATCGTCATCATTACGACCGATGGACGCATAGAGATCCTCCTGAGGCTGCTGGCCCCAGGCAAAGCCGATGTCCAGACCGTCCAGACGATCAATGCCGTCCATGAGGGCAGCAGAGTCATAGACATTGAAGCTGCTGTTGCCCTGGGCAGAGGCAGACGGACCTGCGGCAGGCATGAGATCGGGATTCCCTAAGGCCGCAAAGAAGTCCTCGCCGGAGATTTCCGTGCCTTCCATCTCGAAGGTCGGCATCTCTTCCTTGGAATAGGTAGTGTAGAAATTCTGCAGGCGCAGGGAAGAACCGTCCTCAAAGGTAAGGACAAGGTCATTGCCGTCCTTGGCAAAGAGCGCCGTGTCCGAGGGGAACTCGAAGACAAAGCGGCTGTCTGCTGCGCAGGAAACGGTCTGTGCGGTATTCGGCTGAGGTTTGACAAGGCGTATGTCGGCCATGATGAACTCCTGAATGCTGAAGGCTCAAAGTGTATATATGAAGTGATATCGAGGGATTACCTGCTGATTTTCAGACGCAAAAAAGCCCCGTGCCGGCAGTTGTCTGTGCCGGTACGAGGCTTGCAGAAAAGGAAGACGCCCGCAGCGTCCCTATTACTTGAGAGGAGAGAGAGAGAGAGAGAGAGAGAACATACAAAAAAACCTGCCGGTCAAAAGACAACTCGCAAGCAAAAGGTGCAGACCACCTTCCTGTACGCAAGTTCCAATACCAGCAGGAACAACACAGCCAAATACCAATATGGCTTAACTGACTGCTCTATATCCGAAGCCCTGTGTCAGGTCAAGAGAAAAGTTCGTCCTCTTCCCGTTCAAAATACGACATACATTTCAACAGACTAGCTCTCATTCAGGGATACTCCGCCAGGTATCGGTGCGCCTTGCTCCCTTCCTGGTGAGAGGCCGAAACAGCTCCCGATCAGCTCTTTCCTGAAGCTGATCACCTTCTGTTCCGGCCTCCCTGCTCTGCAGATGCTGAACTCTGCACAATGTGTCCGAAAAGCTATTCGGCCTTTTTGCACACAAAGCCCGCCTGTTCGGCCAGCTCGCCAAGCTTTTGGGCTATGTCCTCGCGGTCCAGACCAAGGTCATGACGCTGTTCTGCCTGGGTAGCATGGTCGATGAACATGTCCGGTATGCCCAGACGCACCACGATATTGCCAAGAACACAGGGCTCGGGGACTGGCAGACGAGACCCCTGCTGCACGACCTGGATCAGGCGAACCTCTTCAAGACAAGGACAACTTGCCAAAAGCGGCCCCGATTCCCTCGCATGCGCGTCTGCCGGCAAGTGTGAGGCTTTGCTCCTGCCTATTGCTGGGGAACAGTGAGGCGCGCTCCGACAACGCCGACAAGAATCAGCAGCAAAAAGCCCGCCTGCGGCAACGATATGCGATCCTGAAACAGGATCATGCCGCCGACGGCAACGCCTACGGAGCCCAGACCGGTCCAGATGGCATAGGCCGTGCCTGCGGGCAGGGATCGCATGGCGTAGGCCAAAAGTCCCATGTTGAGGAAGCTCAACACAATGGGAACCAGAGCTGCCAGCTGGGGACGCGTGGTTGTGGGGACCCACTTGAGACTCAGTCCCCAGACGATTTCCGTGACAACAGCAATACAGAGGGCTGTCCATGCCATGATGCATGCGCTCCTTGCGGCTTACTGGTTGCACGAACAAGCGGAAGCCAGAAGATCCTGTTCGCGTTCCCTCGCGCAAGGAGGTGACGGAGGCTGTCTATCAGCAATGCGGAAAAAGGACAATACGGATGGCTGCGTTACGCAGGGCCGCACGATCTTCCTGATGAAGTGCGCTGCCTGCCATTGGCATGAAGCGGCAAGAGTGACCCCATCCTTGTGTCTCTGGTTCTGCCTTGCGGCAGACGGGCGCTGACTGCTTTTTTTGTCCGCCCTTTTTCAGGGACAGCCGGAACAGCTCCCGATCAGCTCTTTCCTGGAGCTGATCACGTTCTGTTCCGGCCTCCCTGCTCTGCAGATGCTGAACTCTGCACAATGTGTCCGAAAAGCTACTCGGCCTTTTTGCCAACAAAGCCCGCCTGTTCGGCCAGCTCGCCAAGCTTTCTGGCTATGCCCTCGCGGTCCAGGCCAAGGTCATGGCGCTGTTCGGCCTGGGTAGCGTGGTCGATGAACATGTCCGGTATGCCCAGACGCACCACACGGGCCCTGCCCAGCAGATCCCTGTCTGCGGCCAGTTCCAGCACTGCCGAGCCAAAGCCGCCTGCCCGTGCGCCTTCCTCCACGGTAAGCACGCAGGCAAAACGCCCCAGAATGTCCGCTATCTCTTCTTCTGGCAGGGGCTTGAGCCAGATGGGGTCGTAGACGAGCACGGAGCAGCCGTAGCGCTCCTCCACATCCTGTGCTGCCGCCAGGGCCGGATGCACACAGGAGCCCACGGCCAGCACGGCCAGATCCTTGCCCTCATGCAGCACCTCGCCCTGTGCACAGGGCAAAGGCTTGCGTTCGGGATCAATGGCCACGCCAAAGGCCGAGCCCCTGGGATAGCGTATGCTGACGGAATGGCCTAAGTCTGCAGCCGTGACCACGCAGCGGGCGAGCAGATTCTCGTCCCTGGGGGCCAGCATGTGCATGTTGGGGATGCTGCGCAGATAGGCGATGTCAAAGGCGCCCTGATGGGTACCGCCGTCCTGGCCAACAAGGCCTGCCCGGTCTATGCAGAAAATCACCGGCAAATCCTGCAGGCAGACATCGTGCACGATCTGATCGTAGCCGCGCTGCAAAAAGGTTGAATAGATGCACACATAGGGCCTGTAGCCCGCACAGGAAAGACCTGCCGCAAAGGTCACGGCATGCTGTTCGCAGATGCCCACGTCAAAGAATCTTTCCGGCAGGGAGACCTGGAAGTCCGTTGTGCCCGTGCCGTCCGGCATGGCGGCCGTGATGGCAATGACTCTGGGGTCCTTGCGCCCCAGGCGCACCAGTTCCTGGCCAAAGACCCTGGTAAAGCTTGGTACCGTGCTCTTCGACGGCAGAAGCTTGCCTGTCTCCGGCACAAAGTGGCCGACTCCGTGGTAGTGGGTGGGATCCTGTTCGGCTGCCCTGAAACCGTGCCCCTTCTGGGTGCGCACGTGCAGAAGGACGGGGCCGTCCTCCACGGCCAGGGCCCGCTCAAGATGCTGGCGCAGGGCCGGGATGTCGTGGCCGTCCACAGGGCCTATGTAGGCAAAGCGGAAGGCCTCGAAGAGCATGCCGGGGGTGAAGAAGGACTTGAAGCTCCACTCGCCGCGCTCGGCGTAGACGGCAAGCTTGCCGCCCACATGGGGAATGGTGCGAAGGAAGGCGAGCACGTCCTTGCGGGTCTGCCGAAACCATCGTCTCGACAGCGTTCTGGAGAGGAAACGGGACATGGCGCCCACGTTGGGGGCAATGGACATTTCGTTGTCATTGAGAATGACAATGAGCCTGCGGCCCTGATGGCCTGCCAGGTTGAGGCCCTCGAAGGCCTCGCCGCCGGTCAGGGCGCCGTCGCCTATGACCGCCACCACATGATGCCTGAGATTGCTCAGATCCCTGGCACAGGCAAGGCCCAGGGCAGCCGAGATAGACGTGGAGGAATGGCCCACGCCAAAGACATCGTAGGGGCTCTCCGAACGCCTGGGAAAACCGGCCAGCCCGTTCTTGCAGCGCAGGGTGGAAAATTCAGCGCAGCGGCCGGTCAGGATCTTGAAGGCATAGCTCTGATGGCCCACATCCCAGACGACCTGATCGTGTTCGAGATCAAGGCTTGCCAGAAGCGCCAGGGTGAGCTCCACCGTCCCCAGACTCGGAGCAAGGTGGCCGCCGTTGGTGGCACAGACCTCCAGGATGCGCGATCGCACCTCTGTGGCCAGACGCTCCAGTTCGGCATTGGTCAGGTCTCTGATGCCTCCCGGCAAATCAAGTGTCTGCAAATAGGCTGTCAATGTGTCCATCATGTGCTCGCTCATGGATCTCTCGCGCCAGGGGTCCTGGCGTCCTGGTACCCGAAAGAGGCCTTCCCGCCCAGAAAATGGTGGCAGAGACAAAGGCGCCTTGGGCAGGGTTTGCGTGCGCCCTCTCCGTGCCGCTCCCGGGGCCCATGGATCGACAAGGGATCGACAAAAGATCGCCCAAAGGGTCCGGACCGGGGATCGGCTCTCCCTTCTCTACACCAAAACGGCCCTGTGTGCAAAAGATCCGCTTTTTTCTCCGTCCAGGCTTGCGGTCTGGCGGGAAGCTGGCGGGAAGGACCGGACAGGGCCTGGCAATCGACCCGGGGCAGCTGCCGCCAGGCCAGCTCCTAATTCACCCGCTCCACGGTATAGAGGGCCAGGCCCTTCAGGAAGGCGGCATCGTCGCCCTCGAAGGGACGCAGGGCGTCCTGGGCCCTGCGGGCGTATTCACGGGCAAGCTCGCGGCTGCGCTCAAGGCCCAGGATGGACGGGTAGGTGTTCTTGTGCTGCTCTTCGTCCGAGCCTGCCGGCTTGCCCAGTGTTTCCGTGTCCGAGACCACGTCCAGGATGTCGTCGGCAATCTGGAAGGCCACGCCAAGAGAAGCACCGTAGGCCGAGAGGGCCTCCAGGGCGTCCTCCCCTGCTCCGGCGAGCAGGGCGCCGCAGACCACGGAGGCCCGCAGTATGGCGCCTGTCTTGAGGGCATGCAGATGCTCGAGATCCGAGAGCTGCACGGTCTGTCCGGTCCACTGCATGTCGAGCTCCTGGCCGCCGCACATGCCGGTGGAGCCGGCAGCCGTGGCAAAGGCGCGCAGGGCGGCGAGCACCTGGCCTGCCGGCAGATCGCAGAGGGTCATGGAATAGAAGGCATCGGCCTGCAGGGCATCGCCGGCCAGGATGGCCGTGGCCTCGTCAAAGGCCCTGTGGTTGGAGGGCCGGCCCCTGCGCAGATCGTCGTTGTCCATGGCCGGCAGATCGTCGTGGATGAGCGAATAGGTGTGGATCATCTCTATGCCGCAGGCAAAGGGCAGCACCTTTTCCGGCGCCACGCCAAAGAGCCCTGCCGCAGTGAGGCACAGGACAGGGCGCAGACGCTTGCCGCCGGCCAGCAGGCTGTAGCGCATGGATTCTTTCAGACGGTCCGGGGTCCCTGCCTGGCTCACACATGAGGAGAGGTGCTCCTCCACAAGCTGGCCCCTTTGTTTCAGCAGAGCCCTGACCCTTGTTCCGTCCCAGTTGTCGTCTTGAGCGGCCATGACGCATCCTCCCTTGATTCGCAAGAAATATGGGCAGAAAAAAGCGGAGTCTCTGGAAAGGGTCCTGCGGACCCGGGCCCTGTCCCCCTTTGCCAGCGTGCCCCTGCAGGATAAGGACGCTTTCCTGCAGGGAGGCCCGGCACGCTCCAAAAATAAGACAGGACAGCCCCCCTTTCTGCTCTCGAGGGGAGACTCTACACTCTTTTGTCAGCGCTGTCTTGTCCGGCCGGCCATGTCGCGTATTACGGTCCTCTGGCTCGAAATACGGTATAGAGACGTGTGCGACAGCGTGTGCCCCTGGTCCCTGGTCCCTGTCCGGCTCCCTGCCTCAGCGCCCCTGCGACAAAGGTCTGCCGGCACTCAAAACGGGACGGCGTCGCTCTCCCTGTTCAGAACGTCCTCGGCCGGCATGATCTCGCCGTTGAGGAGCTCTATCTCGTTGCGCACCCGGCCGAGCTTGTCCTGGCAGCCCTTCAGGCACTGGCAGGCCTCGCGGTAGAGCTTCGCGCCCTGCTCCAGGTCCACATCGCCCTGTTCCAGCAGCTGCACAATCTGCCTGGCCCTGGCCAGCTGCTCGGCAAAGGTGGGCTCGGGCGCGGCCTTGCTCCGTGTTCGTCTGGGCGCCGGCGTTCCCTGCTGTGCCCCCTGCTGTGTTCCCTGCGGCGTGCCCTGCTGTGCGGCGTCCTGCGCGCTGTTCTCGGTCTGGCTTGGCGTCATGGCTCTCTCCTTGGCAAAATCCCCTGGCTCGACAAAAAAAACGGACGGGCCTGCTGCGATCAGCGGCCTGTTCAGATCTCCCGTGGCCTTGTGTCCGTGACCGTGGCGGCAATGGTGCCGTCTTCCACGGCCATGTGCACCTGCGCCCCTGGCTGCACGTCCTGCACGGAGCGCACCACATGGCCCTCGGCATCCTGGATGAGGGCAAAGCCCCGTTTCAGGGGACCCAAGGGGCTTACGGCCTCGACCTCCAGGCGCAGGCGCTCGACGGCCCTGGCCCGGCGCTCCACAAAGTCCTGACCTGCCCGTACAAGGTCCCTGGTGCACAGGTCACTGGCAAGCCCCTGTCTGTGCACAAGATCTGTTCCTGCCCGGCGCAGCTGCAAGGACAGCGTGGCCACCTCCTGGCCTGCCAGACTCCCGGCCAGGGTAAGGGAGCGGGCACAGGCCTGCCCAAGCTGGCTCACGTCCTGCTGAGCCTTGTCGCAGAGCCTCCTGCCTGCCACGACAAGGCGTCTGCGCACCTCCTCCACCTGGCGCTGCTGTTCAAGCCAGCGGTTTTGCGGGGAGAGCACGCGCAGCATCTGCCCGGTCTGGCGCAGGGCTTCGGAAGAGCGGGCCACGAGCTGCAGGCCGGCCCATCTCGCCCGATCGGCCACCTCCCGCACCTCGTCCTCAAGAGCCTGCCTGGGCGTCCACAGCATCTGGGCCGCCTTGGTAGGCGTGGAGGCGCGCACATCGGCCGTGAGGTCGGCCAGGGAAAAGTCCACCTCATGGCCAATGCCGGCCAGCACGGGCACAGGGCACTCGAAGATGGCCCTGGCCAGGGCTTCGTCATTGAAGCAGGCCAGATCGTCCTCGGAGCCGCCGCCGCGGATGAGGACCACCACTTCTATGCCTTCTTCGCGGCCGGCCCTGGCAATGGCCTGGGCCATTTCCAGGCCTGCCCCTTCGCCCTGCACGCGCACAGGATACAGACGCAGCCTGAAGCCCAGGCCCCGGTCCTCGGCATTGCGCAGAAAGTCGTGGATAACGGCGCCTTTCAGGGAGGTCACCAGGGCCACGCGCTGCGGGTTCACAGGCAGCGGCCGCTTGCGCTCCTCGCTGAAATAGCCAAGCTTCAGAAGCTTGTCCTTCAGAAGGCGCAGCTCGCGCAGCCTGTCCCCTGCCCCGCAGTCGGTGACACTGTGCACGTTGAGCTGAAAGAGGCTCATGCCCTTGCGGGTATAGGTGCCAATCATCCCCTCGCAGATGACCCGCCGCTCGGGCACGAGCACCTCTTGTATCGTGCGGGCCGGCTCGAAGACCTCGCCGGTCTGGCGGTCGCAGGTAAGCAGCATGTGCAGGCTGCGGCCGTAGGAGACGCAGCTTAAACACTCCTCGCCCTCGCGCAGGGTAAAGAAGACCATGTCGCGCCCTGGCGCCAGGGTCGAGACACGCACGCTGCCCACCTCCCCGCGCACCAGCACAAGGCCTGCCGATCCCACGGAGCGGACAATGCTGCCGTGGATGGCACGGTTGAGCTGGGCGACGGAATAGACAAGCTGCTGCGGCACGAGACGGACTCCCCCATGCCGGCTGGGCATGGACGTGTGCATGAATTTTTCTCAGCGTGTACGCTTTTTGAAGCACATGCTCCAGAAGCGGACGATCCCGAAACGGATGCCTGAATTCTTTCTGATCGGCAGGAGCCCTGCCCCGTACAGGCAGGGCTCGCCGGAAAGCAGGTGTCGTGGTCCCTTAGGCCTTGCGAGCAGCCCAGGTGGCTTCCACCTGTGCCACAAAGCCCTTGAGGCCTTCTTCCAGCTGATCCAGGCTGATGGTGCCCTTCTCGCCGGTGAGGCGGTTCTTGGTCTCTGCCACGCCGCGGGCTATGCCCTTGCCGCCCAGGATGACCTGCACGGGGCAGCCCACAAGGTCCGCGTCCTTGAACTTGATGCCCGGACGCTCTTCGCGATCGTCGTAGAGCACTTCGCCGCACACGGCTTCCAGGCCCTGGCAGGCCTTTTCGGCCCACGAGCTCACGGTGGCGTCTGCGGGATCCAGGTTGATGACCTCGGCCACAAAGGGCGCGATGGCCGGCGGGAAGATGATGCCGTTCTCGTCGTGGTTCTGCTCAATGGCTGCTGCCAGCACGCGGGAGACGCCAATGCCGTAGCAGCCCATGACCATGAGCTGTTCCTTGCCGTTTTCGTCCAGATAGGCGCAGTGCATGGCCGAGGAGTACTTGCAGCCCAGCTTGAAGATGTGGCCCACTTCAATGCCCCTGGTGAGCTCTATGGGCGCGCCGCAGCGCGGGCAGCAGTCGTGTTCGGTGATGAGGCGCAAATCGGCATACGCCTCGATGGTGCAGTCGCGGGCCAGGTCCACGTGCATGAGGTGGGCATCGCCCTTGTTGGCGCCCACCACGTAATCGGTGGCAGCCACAAGCTCGCTGTCCGCGTACACGGGCACGCTCAGGCCCACAGGTCCGGCAAAGCCCACCGGCGCGCCGGTCACGGCCTGCACGGTCTCAGGGCCTGCGAGCTCCACTTCCTCGGCGTGCAACAGGTTTTTCACCTTGACGTCGTTGACTTCGCGATCCCCGCGCACGAGCACGGCCACAGGCTTGCCGTCGGCCACAAAGATCATGGTCTTCACGATACGGGAAGGCTCCAGGTGCAGAAGGCTGCAGACTTCCTCCACGCTGTGGGCATCGGGCGTGGCCACTTCCTCGAAAGCCTGGCAGGTCTCCGTGCACTTTTCGCCCGCAAAGCGCACTTCGGCGCGCTCGATGTTGGCGGCGTACTCGCACTGCGTGCAGGAGGCAATGGTGTCCTCGCCGGCATCGGCCAGCACGTGGAACTCGTGGGAAAAGTTGCCGCCAATGGAGCCGGAGTCCGCCTCGACGGCGCGGAAGCGCAGCCCGAGGCGGCTGAAGATATTGTAGTAGGCCTTCTTGCACACGGCATAGGAGGCCTCGGCGCCGGCATCGTCGAGATCAAAGCTGTAGCCGTCCTTCATGACGAACTCGCGGCCGCGCATGAGGCCGAAGCGGGGGCGGATCTCGTCGCGGAACTTGGTCTGTATCTGGAAGAGGCGCACGGGCAGCTGCCTGTAGGAACGCACCTCGCCGCGCACCACATCGGTGATGACTTCCTCGTGCGTGGGGCCCAGGCAGTAGTCGCGGTCATTGCGGTCCTTGAAGCGCAACAGCTCCTTGCCGTAGTGCGTCCAGCGTCCGGACTCCTTCCAGAGGTCGCCAGGCTGCACGGCCGGCAGAAGCAGTTCCTCGAAGCCTGCGGCTGCCATTTCCTCGCGCAGCACGGTTTCGATCTTCTTGAGAGCCCGCAGGGCCGTGGGCATGTAGACATAGATGCCGGAGGTCAGCTTGCGGACCATGCCGGCACGCACCAGCAGCTTGTGGCTGATGACTTCCGCATCAGCCGGAGATTCCTTGAGGGTCGGTATGTAGCAGGAGCGAAAACGCATGTCAGTTCCTTTGTTCTTCAAGCACAGAGTGCAGTTCTTCCATAAAGGCAGCAAGCAGGGCTTCCTGCCCCTTCACAGAGCGGATGACCTCGCCCTTGCGAAAGATGATTCCCTTGTCGCGGCCGCCGGCAAGGCCGATGTCCGCTTCCCTGGCCTCGCCAGGTCCGTTGACCACGCAGCCCATGACCGCCACCTTGATGTCGGCCGTGCAGCCCTTCAGGCTCTCGGAGACCGCCTTTTCCATGGCAATGAGGTCGATTTCCGTGCGGCCGCAGGTGGGACAGGAGATGATTTCAGGTCCCCTGCGCCGCAGGCCCAGTGCCCGCAGGATCTCGTAGGCCACGCCCACTTCCTCGCAGGGGTCGGCCGTGAGCGACACGCGGATGGTGTCGCCAATGCCCTCGCTCAGGAGCACGCCCAGGCCCACGGCGCTCTTGACCGTGCCGCGCATGAGGGAGCCTGCCTCGGTGACGCCCACATGCAAAGGATAGGGCAGCTCCCGGGCCAGGGCCCGGTAGCAGGCAATGGTGTCGAGGACAGAGGAGGACTTGACCGAGACCACTATCTGGTCAAAGCCCCGCTCCTCGACCAGGCGCACATGGTTGCGGGCACTGGCCACCATGGCCTCGGGACAGGGCCCGCCAAAGCGGTCCAGCAGCTCCCGTTCCACGGAGCCCGAGTTGACGCCCACGCGGATGGCCGCGCCATTGGCCCTGGCGGCATCCACCACCCTGGCCACCCTGGAGGCAGAGCCTATGTTGCCGGGGTTGATGCGCAGGCCCTCGAAGCCGGCCTCTATGGCCCGCACGGCCAGGCGCCAGTCAAAATGGATGTCTGCGATGAGGGGGACAGGCGACTTGTCGTGCAGGGTCTTCAGGACGTCGGCAGCCCTGTCGTCCGGAACGGCCACGCGCACGGCCTCGCAGCCGCGGGCCACCAGCTCCGAAATCTGGGCCAGGGTGGCCTCCACATTGCGGGTGTCCGTATTGGTCATGCTCTGTACCATGACCGGATTGCCGCCACCGATGCGCAGGGACCCCAGCTGCACAATCTTCCGGCTTCCATGTGCCATTTGTCCCCTCCTTGCAGGGCAATGAGCAGGATTGAGAAAATCGGGTTGAAAAAATCGGATTGCAAGACGCGAAGGGGCTGTCACAGACAGTCCGCAAACGGTCCAGCGCCCGACAACCTTCGGGAAAGAGCTCTATACGGCAGTTTTTTCTTTGGCACAAGCAAGGATCCATCGGGCGATCCCGCACGTCTGGCGGCTGCCTTGCAGGACCTCCCGGGCCTGGCTTGCGGCAGGGAGCATGACCTGCCGGCCCTGACCGTGCCCCTGTCTCCCTTCTGTGCGGAGGCCTTCCGGCAGGCCCAGAGACGACAGATCCGGATATCTGCTCTCAGGTGAGTACGGCGTCTCTGTCTCCTGGCCGCAAGCAAAACCGGCAAACCGGCCCTGCGCATCTCGTCCGCGCTGCCCAAAGCTGACAGAGAAGGCCAATCCTGATAAGAGCGGGTTTGCCTGCTCTCCTTCTTCGCGTCAGAGCATGTTCCTGCCACCAGCAGCCTGGCAGAGAGACCGATCCGGGCAGCGATGGTTTGGCACAGGGTCTCGTCCGGGTCCACTGCGGAGCAGGGCTTTCCGCCGGCTGGAACGCCATCTCGGCGTTCTCCCGACGTGTCGGCGGCTGCCCTTCTTTGCACGGCTGCGTGACGCAAGCATCAGAAACACCACCGGACAAACTCAGGCTCCGGCAGGGGACGATGCCACCAGACAGCGCTCTCTGAAAGTACAGAGAGGAGCTGAACAGCCCCGACACGCTGCCCCTGACTGCAGCCCCCGACTGGAACTCCTGACTGGAGCTCCTTCCTGAGCAGATGCAAACAGGAGAACGACAAATCCGAACTTTCAGAGGTGAAAGATGCAACTGACTATGCTTGGAACAGGGCACGCGGCTGTGACAGAATGCTATAACACCTGTTTTGTCCTAAAAGAGAACAAGAAGTATTTTATGGTTGACGGCGGCGGTGGAAATGCAGTGCTTTGTCAGCTCAAAAAAGCAGGATTTGACTGGAAGGACATCAAGGAAATTTTCGTCACTCATAAGCATATAGACCATTTGCTGGGAATTGTATGGATGATGCGTCGGATATGCCATTTGATGAGTCGTGGTGAATACAGTGGCGAGGCTCGTATCTACTCTCACGATGAAGTTATTGCTCTTCTGCGTGACATGGCAGACAAGCTCTTGCTGAAAAAGGAAACGAGATTCATTGATGAACGCTTGCACCTTATTACTGTATCAGACGGTGAAGCAAAGATTATCAATGGACGCAAGGTAACATTTTTTGATATTTGCTCAACAAAAACAAAACAGTTCGGGTTCTGTATGGAACTTGACAACAACAGAAAACTGACCTGCTGTGGTGATGAACCCTATACTCCCTGCGAGGAAAAGTACGCAAAAAACAGTACCTGGCTTTTGCACGAAGCATTTTGTCTCTCTTCTCAGGCAGATATTTTCGCCCCATACGAAAAGCATCATTCAACCGTGAAAGATGCTTGCGAAGCAGCAGAAAGGCTCAATGTGCAAAACCTGCTTCTCTATCACACGGAGGACAGGAACTACGCCAACAGAAAAAAACTCTATACTGAAGAAGGCAAAAAGTATTTTTCAGGCCAATTGTGGATACCGGATGATCTGGAAACAGTAACGCTTTGACCGTTTTTGCATCGGCCCGGATCAGTAACCAATGATCCGAGACCAAATGATCAGAGACCCATGCTCAAAGACAAATGACCAGAGACCGAAGAACAGAAGCGGCGGGCAGGGGACATCTCAGGGAACATCTCAGGGGACCAGGACAAGGCGCCCCGTTTCCGGCAGGGAGAGGGGTGCGTGCCTGCGGATAAAGTCGGCAAGGACATCGGCATCCAGCGGCTCGGGGGAGGGAACGACCCTGCCTTCCCTGAGCGCCCTGTGGCCGTCACCGCCTTCGGCCAGGAAACTGGGCAGTATGACTCTGTAGAGTGCCTCGTCTCGCAGGGGGGCATACGAGCCTGCCTGATGCGAACCCTGCGCCTGATTCGGGCCCTTTGCCCTGCTTTGCACCTCCACGCTCAGCACGCGTTTGCCAGGTTCCCTGGCACAATCCACCCTGTAGCGCAGCCCCGCGCACTGCAGAAGATGGGGGCCCGGGCCCTCGGCCACGCCGTGTTCAAGGGCTGCCCGAAGCTGGGCGCCGGTATAGTCGCGCACAACCAGGCAATTGCCAAAGGGCAGTATGTCCAGCACATGGCCCTGATTGATGGATCCCTTGGGCAGCGCCGCCCGAAAGCCGCCGGCATTGGCGAGGGCGATGTCTGCTCCGTATGCCCTGCCAAGCTCGAGCATGGCATCGGTGGTGACCAGGGCCGAGAGGCATTCCCCGGCCCTGCAGGCCTCCATGCCGTCGGGAAACTCCAGGTCCATGCTGCCAAGCAGGATGCTGCGCACGCCTGCAAGCTCCCTGGTCCCCGCGGCCACCAGGGCCGCGACCTCAGGGGCCAGGGGATCGTCCCTGTGCAGGGCCTGCAGCCCGCCGCTCCACTGTTCGGGCCTGCCCTGCGCATCAAAAAGGACGCGCAGCTCGCCCAGGTACTGTGCCGCCCTCTTGGCCGTGACCACGAGCACGGGCTGGCCGTCCGGCCCCTGCTCCACTATCGGGTAGGGCCCTGCCGACACAGGCTCGCCGGCATGCACGGGCCCGAGATAGCTGTGGGTATGGCCGCCCACGACAACGTCCACGCCCCGCACGCTGCGGGCAAGCTCGCGATCCCTGTCCAGGCCCAGGTGGGTCAGGGCAATGATGATGTCCACGCCCCCGGCCTCAAGCCGGCGCACGATCGCCTCAAGTGTGCTGCGCGCCTCGGTGAAGTGCGTGTCCGGACAGACGCGTGCCAGGGTGTGTACCTCGTCGTTGGCCAGACCGATGACGGCCACCTTGCGGCCGTCCATCTCGAAAAGACGCCAGGGCTGCCAGCAGGAACGCACGCTGTCCAGGGGACAGTCCGGGCCAGGGGCCAGGTTGGCGGCAAGCACCATTGTGCCGGCTTCTGGAAGGTAGCGGGCAAGCTCTTCGCACCCCTCGTCGAACTCGTGGTTGCCCAGGGTCAGGGCATCCCAGGGCATGAGGGCATTGAGGCGGGCCTGAAAGGGCCAGCCAAGGACGCTGAAGTAGAGGGAGCCCTGCCACTGATCGCCTGCGTCCAGCACAAGGACATGGTCGGAAGCTGCCCGTATGGCCTTCATGCGCGCTGCCAGCCGTGCCGCGCCGCCCGCGCCCGACTGCTGATCATAGGAGGCATTGCCGTTCCTGTCCCTGCCGGCTGCATGGGCATGGGTGTCGTTGGTGTGCAGCAGGACAAGCTCGAAGGGCTGCCCGGCCTGAGCGGCCTGTCCGAATTGCCCGGCCTGCCCGCATGGCGTGCCGTGCGCCTGCTGCAGGACCACCGTGCCGGACGGAGCATGGGCCGGTGCAGCCGATCGGGCAGGGACAGAGTCTGCAGACGCAAGGCCTGTGGCCAGGCAGACGGCCAGACTGACGGCCAAACGCAGCAGCAGACGGGCAAAACAACGGGCTCTGACAGGAAGGCCGGGGCAACAGGAACAAGGGGGCGTGCGCAGCATGAACGGACCTCCGGATTGCGGCAAAAGGATTCAGACCACAGCAGGCAGGACAGGAAAGCCTGACGCGTTGTGCCCTCTTTTCCTCTTCCTGGCAATCGGCCGCAAGGGCCTGTGCCCTGCTTCCCCTGACCCTGACAGGCCGGTGCACGGGGCGGGCTGAAGCGGTCCTGTCGGGAAAAATACGACAAAATGCCATTTTTTTCTTGCCAATCCGAAGCTTCTGCGGTATATGCCGCGTTCGTGCCGTAGCACTGTGCGGGGCCTTTTGTCCCTTGGCCATACTCTTCCGCACCTCCTCATCGCGGCACTGTCCCTGTTCGACAAATCATTTGCAAGATATAGGAGGATTGTCCCATGAGCAAAGAGTGTGCATTCTGTGGCAAAAACCCGCAGGTTGGCAATCTTGTCAGCCATTCCAACATCAAGACCAAGCGTCGCTTCGACCCCAACCTGCAGCGCGTCCGTCATCAGTTCCCCAACGGCACTGTGCAGACCGTCAGCGTGTGCACCCGCTGCCTGCGTTCCGGTTGTGTGGTGAAGCCCGTTGTGGCCCGCTAGTGTTCAGGAAGCTTCATTCCTGTTGAAAGTATAAAAAGGCGTCCGCTTGCGTGGGCGCCTTTTTTGTCTCCTGAAAAGCCGGACAAAAGCCGGACGCTTGCCTCTCACGACATGGTCTCCTTTTCGATCACCATCAACGGCAGGCCATGGCGGGCCAGGCTTGTGCGCAGCCTTCCCCGCTACTGGGTGCCCCTCCATCCTCCGGGCCGAGTCCTTGCCGGCAGGCGTCTTTTCACCTGGCCCTATGTGCTGCAGGCCCTGCGCCTGCCCTACCGCCTCTGCCGTTTCCCGGAGCCCGTGCTTGTCGTGCCGGCCCTGGTGGCCCGGCTGGCCGCCACCAATCTGGCCGAGTTCGACGAGGAAGAGGCCCATCCGCCCGTTCCGGTCCGCCACCCCGAGCAGCCCCATGCCTGGCTCACCTGCCTTGTGATCCTGCCCCTGGTGCTTGTCCATGCGCTCACGGGCATGGCCGCTTCGCTTCCGGGCCTTCTGCCCGATCTGCCCCTGCCTGCCACGCGGCAGGCCTGGCTTGATCTGTACAGCCTGGACTGCGTGCGCGTCCTGCTCTTTGGCGAATGGTCGCGCTGCATCACGGCCCTCTTCCTCCATCAGGACGCAGGCCACCTGGCCGCCAATGCCGCCTTCTCCCTCCTCTTCTGCCGCCTGCTCGGCAACAGGACCGGCTTTGGCCTGGCCCTTGTGCTCACCATATGGACCGGCGCCCTTGCCAATGCCGTCACGATCCCCCTGCGCGAGGGCCCTGTCACAAGCCTCGGCTTTTCCACGGCCCTCTTTGCGGCCATAGGATCCCTGAGCGGCTTTGCCAGCCATTTTTCCAGACCGCAGGCCTTTCTGCCCCTGGCCTGCGGCGCAGGTCTCCTGGCCCTGCTGGGCAGCAGCGGCGAGAACACGGACTACATGGCCCATGTGGCAGGCCTGCTCTACGGCATGCTCACGGGCTGGGCGGCCGCCCTGCTCACTGCCCGCCATCCGCAGCTCTTCAGGCCCTTCTGGCAGACCTGCTTCCTTGCCGCAGCCTTCCTTCTTCCGCCGGCAGGCTTTGTCCTGCGCCTGCTCGCCCCATGAAGAGGAGTACGGAAGCCTGCACGGATGCGGACCCGGAGGCAGAGCACAAAGCGCGACGCATCCTGCCGCACAGCTTTCCTCACCCTTTTTCGCGGACCACTTTCTGTCCCCCTCGTGCAGCCGGGGACCGGGCCCGGGACTGCATGGGGCTCAGAGCCGGTGCCCGGTCTCTCGCCCGACTGCCCTTCAGCACAGGAGCCTTGCCCATGTCCAGCACCACGTGCACCATACGTCCTGCCACGGAAGCCGACCTGCCCGCTGTCGTGGCCGCCTATGCCGAACACTCTGCCCACGAGCGCACCCACACAGCCTATACCGTCTTCCAGGAAGGGGTCTACCCAACGGAAAGGGATGCCCGGGCAGCCCTGCAGGAAGGCGCGCTCCACGTGGCCCTGCTCGGGGACACTCTTGCCGGCAGCATCATCTGCAACGAGCGCGAACCCGGGGAATATGCCTCAGTCCCCTGGCCTGCCAGGGAACGCAGGCCCGAGGCCAGAGCCCTTGTCCTGCATCTGCTCATGGTACGGCCCTGCATGGCAGGCAGGGGCATGGGCACAGCCCTTGTGCGCTACGCCTGCGAGCTTGCCAGAGGGCGCGGCCTGGATGTGGTGCGCCTGGATACGGGCATGCAGAACCTCCCTGCCCGGCACCTCTATCAGAAACTCGGCTTTGCGGTCATCTGCGGCGGCTGCATGAAGATTGGCGGCGTGCTGGAGCACAAGGATCATCTCTTTCTGGAAAGGGAGCTGTCCGATCTGTCCTGAACACCCTGAAGGATCTGAAGACCCTGAAGCCCACGAAGGCAGGGGATGCTGCCAGGGGGATCCGGCAGGGACCGATCCCCTGGCACAGAAAATTCCCCAAGCCGGGACAATTTCCCCTGCCCTTTCACGAAAACAGGCACTGCCTTCAGGGGACAGGCAGTAGCCATATACCGTTGTTCTTCTTCAGCTTTTCCTGGCCCTGTTCCCTGTGTTTCCGGCCACTTCCTGTTCCAGGCGTCTGAAGAAGCTGTGCACATCCCTGTTGGGAACAACCAGAGCCATCTCCTGGAGCAGACTGGGCATGGCATTCCATGGGCTCCTTTCCGGACACCTGGTGAGAAAGCCTGCCATGCAGAGCAGGGACCAGAAATTGTCTGCAGAGCTCTCCTGTCCGGGGTAGGCGGGCACACTGTCGATATGCCTGATGAGGGCTTCTCCGGCACACAAGCGTGCCAGATCCTCCTGTACCCCCTGTACCTCTGGCGCATTGTTCCTGACGAAGTCCAGGATCGGAATATGGGCACGGCTCCCTGACCAGCAGGCCTTGAGCGCGTTCCTGCCATTGCTCTGAAGAGTTGCCAGGCAGTGCATGATGCTCCATGGACAAAAAACGTTCTGCTCATGTCCCATGCAGTAGCCACCATACCATTCCCTGATCTCCTCTCTTCTGGAGGACAGCCCGGTGTCTTCCAGAAGCCTGTCCACCTCTCCCTGCGTGAAGCCGAAGGCTTCTGCAGAGACGGGAACGGAAAGGTCCCGGAACCTCAGATTGCCGAGTTGCCAGCAGTGGAAGCCTGTGCTCATGCAGCCTGCGAGAATGCCGAACTCGAGAGCGCGATTGCCCTTGAGGACGTCGCCCAGCATGGCGTGCATGAACCCTTCCATCTCTTCGTAGTAGCCATACCTTGCGGCTGCTGCGAGGGGCGTGTCGCACTCGTCCACAAGGACAATGACGGACCTTCCATAGTGATCACACAGGGCACCGGACAGGACAGCCAGGGAATGGGCAAGCTCGTCTTCGTCCACCTCCTGCTTGAGATACTTCTGAAGTGCTTCCCTGTCTTCCGGATCCACGTTTTCCGAAGAGAGCAGGTAGCCGTGGATGTTGCACAGCTCGGAGACGATCTGCTGAAGCCTTGTCAGCGTTTGGGCATAGGCCGGCTTTTCCGCGCCCTTCAGGGACAGGAACAGGACAGGGTACCTGTTCATCCATTTCCTGCACAGCTCCTCATTGGCAGAGATTTTGAGCCCGGCAAAAAGCCTGCGGCTGTCCTTTCTGATATCGAAGAACTCGGAGAGCATGGACAGGAACAGCGTCTTCCCAAAGCCCCACGGGTGCGTCATCATCGTCGCCACTGCCGACTGCGGAGAGAGGAATTTGAGCAAAAAGCCGGTCTTGTCCACGTATATGCCGTTTCCCTGGCGCAGTGCGGCAAAGTCTTCGGCTTCGGCCAGAATCTTGCAGGCAGACATCGCCTTGTCCTCCATGTGAGCCTGTGGGGCGTATGAGGCGTGCGGGGCAGACCTTGTCCGGCCAGCCTTCTCCCGTCCATCCGGCATGACATCCCGGCATGGCATCTGCCATGCAGCTGCCATCCTTCCGGTCCCCTCTCATCCGCACCCAGGCCTTTTTTTTTGGGGCTCGGGTCAGCCCCGGTGAGCATCAGGCAGGTTTGCCCTGCCACCCCTTCCCTGAAGAGTGCCACAGACCCTCTTCACCTGGCTTCCTCCCCGGTCTTCTTCCTTCAGACTCTTCCCTCCGGCTCCTTCTCCTGCCTCATCCCGACTCTTTCCCCCGGCTCTTTCCGAGGCCCCACTCCTGTGCCGCAGCAGGCGCTCCCATTATCCCGGATTCCGGGAAAAGGGCTCCTGCCCTTGCCTTTCAGCCGCCTTCCTGTGTATCACCTTCGTGCCGGCTGCAGACCGGCCTTGCACACCCACAGGAACGAGGCGGCACACCCATCATGGATTACAGGCACAAGCTCCAACAGGCAGACAGGGAGGCCCGGGCTTCGGGACTGGCCGCCCTGGCCATCATCGTCTTCTGGACACTGGCAGGCTTCGGTGCAAGCCTCTTCGACGTCACCCTCTTCCATGTGCCCCTGTGGGCCCTCGCAGGCTGCCTGGGCACCTGGCTCTTCGCCATTGTCCTCTGCGTCTGGCTCGCACGCCGCGTCTTCAGAAACTTTGACTGGGAGGACGAGGCAGCAGGCAGGGATCCCGTGTGCAGGGAAGAGGGCACAGCTGCCGTGCCTCCTGCCGGACAGCCTCGGGCTTTGCCGGCACAGGGACACGCTTCCGGCCAGGGGGCAGACGCTTCCATGACCTGCCCCCGGGGAGGCACGCATGAGTAGTCTCGCCGTCCTTGCCCCTGTCCTTCTCTTCATGGCCGTCATGCTGCTCGTCAGCGCCGTCCTGAGCAGGGCCCAGGGCCATGCCAGCCAGAAGGGCAGCAGCCACTTTCTTTCCGAATACTTCATCGGATCGCGCAGCCTGGGCGGCTTTGTCCTGGCCATGACCACGGTGGCCACCTACAGCTCGGTCAGCAGCTTTGTGGGCGGGCCCGGTCAGGCCTGGGAAATCGGCTTCGGCTGGATCTACATGTCCGTCGTGCAGGTGACCATGCTCATCCTGCTGCTGGGGGTGCTCGGCAAGAAGCTTGCCCTGGCAGCCCGCCAGATCAATGCCGTGACCATCATCGACATCATCCGCCACCGCTATCAGTCGGATCTGCTGGCCACGCTCTCTGCCGTCATCATCGTGATCTTTCTGTGCGCCACCATGATAGCCCAGTTTGTGGGCGGCGCCAAGCTCTTCGAGGCCGTGACGGGACTCCCCTACCTGGCGGGCCTGGCCCTGTTCGGCCTGTCGGTGGTGGTCTACACCACAGTGGGCGGCTTTCGCGGCGTGGCCGTGACCGATGCCGTGTGCGCCGTCTTCATGCTGGCCGGCATGGTGGTCCTGCTGGCAGGCCTTCTGCAGCAGGGAGGAGGCTTTGCCGCCATCATGACCGATCTGGCAAGCCGCAAACCCGAGCTTCTGGAGCCCCTGTCTGCCGGCCAGATGCCGGTGAGCCTCTACATCTCCCAGTGGGTGCTGGTGGGCCTGTGCGTCCTGGCCCTGCCCCAGTCCGCCGTGCGCTGCCTGAGCTACGAGAGCACGCGCTCCCTGCACAGGGCCCTTGTCATCGGGACCGTCGTCATCGGCGCCATGAACATCGGCATGAACCTCATTGGCGTGCTCTCGGCAGGCGTACTGACAGACGATCTGGCAGCCTACGGGGGCAGCATCGACAACATCATCCCCCGCCTCATTGCCTCCATGTCGCCCCTGGTGGCAGGCTTCTGCATCATAGGCCCCATAGCAGCCACCATTTCCACCATCTCTTCCCTGCTCCTGGCGGCCTCCTCTTCCCTTGTCAAGGACATCTATCTCTATGAGCTCGGACGCCGCGGCCTGCCTGTCTCCGGGCGCAGGGTCACGTTCTTGAGCCAGGGCTGCACCCTGGTCCTGGGGCTTGCCAGCTTCATGCTCTCCATTGATCCGCCGAGCGTCATCTGGAAGATCAACATGTTTGCCTTTGGCGGCCTTGAGAGTGCCTTTTTGTGGATCTTCCTGCTGGGCCTCTTCTGGAAGAAGGCCAACCGCACAGGGGGCCTGGCCGCCATCTGCGGCGGCACGCTCTCCTACTGCCTGGCCATGCTCTGGGGCATCAGGCCGGCAGGCCTGCACCCCATTGTCATCGGCATTGCGGTGTCCCTGATCTGCTTTCTGGCCGGTTCGCGCCTGGGCCAGTCCGTGTCCCCGGCGGTCCTGAAATGCTACTTTGCCAGTGCCTGGGAAGACGGGGATCGGGAAGCCGGGAAGACGACAGGGACAGCCAGACCGGATCGCCAGGGACAGGCCTGACAAGAGGGCCCGACAAGCCCGACAGGCCCGGACACCAGACCTCTCCGACAAACATCCATCAGAATAACAGACAGAAATTCCATCAGGGGCCCTTCATGATACTTGGCACAGGTACGGACATTGTGAGTCTAGATCGCATCCGGCGCGGCTACGAGCGCTTCGGGGCGCGCTATGCCGCCCATATGCTCTCCAGGGCGGAGCTCCCCCTCCTGCCCGGAAATGATCGGGCCATTGCCTTTCTGGCCGGGCGCTGGGCTGCCAAGGAAGCCTGCGCCAAGGCCCTGGGCACGGGCTTTGCCAACGGCATAGGTCCGGCCAACCTGGAGGTCTTCAACACGGCCGCAGGAGCCCCCGAACTGCATCTGACAGGGCCTGCCCTGGAGCGTCTGCAGGCCCTGCAGGGCACACGGCTGCATGTGAGCATCAGCCACGATACCCTGTGCGCCGTGGCCTTCGTGATCATTGAAGGATAGGGGCGGACGAACGGTCGAGCAGCGACTGCCGGATGCGAATCGCTCCGGAAGACTGGCGTCTTCCCAAGGGGAACGAGAGGCAGAAGGCCCGGCCTCCGGGGCGCTCACGCAGGCCGGACGAACAGCAAAAAACACCCTGTGCGGCCGGACTCTCCAGGGGACTGTCTGCCAGGACTGTCAGTCAGGACTGCCTGTCGGGGCTGTCTGTCAGGATTGCCCGGGGGGATCCGGCAGGAACGCAAGGGTGTGCTCTTTGTGTCTGCAGCGACGTGTGCTGCCCGCATCAGGAAACGGTGTCCGTGCTGCGCGCACAGACAGCGCGGCCGGAAGGTGCGGTCAGGACGACGCGGGCCAAACGACGCGATCAGAAGGACGCTCTCCGGGGATGATCTCCAAAGATGATCTCCAAAGATGCTCTCCCGGAATGATCTACAGGGACGCGCCCAGGGCGCGGGCTTCCTCCAGAACAGGCTGGCCTGCCACGGCACCGGCCTCGAAGACACCGCCGGCCAGCACGGCGCCGCGATCCGTCCACTCCATGAAGTGCATGAGCGAGTGGTAGTAGTCGAGCACGGGCTTCCAGTTGTCCGGGGTATTGCCCTCGGCAGCCATGATCAGACAGCAGTCCTTTTTGGGATTGGCATAGCCCGGGTTGCACTCGGCCACGGCAAAGAGGCGATCAAAGGCCATCTTGAGCTGGGCAGAAAAGGCCCAGTAGTACATGGGCGAGGCCAGGACCACCACATCGGCTTCCCGGTAGACCGGGTAGATCTTGTGCATGTCGTCCTTCTGCACACAGGGGCTGTTCACGTCCCTGCCGCCCTTGCAGCAGCCAAGACAGGGGTGCAGGTCCATTTTCTGCAGATCGAAACAGGTCACTTCATGGCCTGCGGCCTGTGCGCCTTCCGCAAAGGCCCTGATGAGCAGGGCCGTATTGCCCCGTGCCCTGGGGCTGCCGTTGAGAATGAGAATGTTCTTGCCCATGATTTGTTGTCCTCCAGTTGCGAATTGTGTGCAGGGGCTGTTCACAGGGAAAGACCCCTGCCTCGATATGTGAACAGGTTCGCCCTGTGCCGCAGGCCTGAGCCATTACAAGGAATTCATGAAGCGGCGCCCCACCATGAGTTCGAGTTCCTCGTCGGACATGGTGGCCAGGGCCTCCCTGATTTCCGCCAGGGCTTCGTCCACGGCCTTGCGGTCGCGCACGGCCAGACGGAAATTCATGGGGTTCAGATAGTGGATCCCGTCGTAGAAGGTGTCTGTCGTCAGCTCGCTCAGGAACACTTCCAGCTCTTCCAGCTTTTCCCGCTCCGAGGCCTCGGTGAAGGTCCCGTTGCGGACCATGTCCGCAAGCGGCGTGCCGGGAAAGATGGTGAGCCCGGTGGTGGAGATGAAGACAGGGTGCACCCTGTTGAACAGGTGCGCCGTGGCACGACCGCTTTCCACGCCGGCTCCGCGGCCGCCCATGCCCAGAATGTAGAAGCAGGCATAGGTGATGCCGGCCCGGTCCAGGCGCTGCAGCTGGCAGACAATTTCCTCGGCAGTCTGCCCCTTGTTCATGAGAGAAAGCACCCTGTCGCTGCCGTTCTCCGTCCCCACATAGACGCGGGAGAGACCCAGGCGGCAGAGCTCGGCCAGTTCCTCGTCGCTCTTCTGCTCGATGTCGCCAATGCGGGCCTGCATGCTCACCCGCTCGAAGTGCGGATACGCCTGGCGCAGCACGGCAAGATAGCCGGCAAGCCGCTCATACGGCAGGGCAAAGGGGTTTGAGCCTGTCAGATAGATGCGCGTTGTGGCCGGATAGCGGCCTTTTGTCTGCGCCACTTCGCTGGCCAGCTCCTCCTTGCTCACACTGAGAAAGGGGTAGCCCCGCGACACATAGCAGAAGGCGCACTTGTTGTAGGTACAGCCCTGGGTTGCGTACAAAAGCAGGGAATGCGCTTCCTGCGGCGGCCGCATCTGCGGTTCGGTGAAGTGCCGGCTCATGGTTCCTCCTCGCAAAGGTTCCTCCTCGCAAACGCCCCGGGTGTCTTGTGAGGGCCGTTCGTGCGAATTATTTAGTTATTGCTACAAAAATTGTCAACAGGAAAAAAAGGGCCTGGCCCTGCCCTCCGGGACACGAAACAGGGGCCACGAGACAGGGGACCACGGGACACGCGGACAGGAGCAGCAGGAGCTCGCCACAGACACCATCGTGTCAGGTACTTGTGCAGCGGGCGTTCGGGAACAGGGAAGACAACGGCAGGAACAGGACACGCTGCCGGACGTTCGGGACAGGGACACTCAGCCCTGCTGCCGTGCCGGGAGCAGGCGGACGGCCAGGGCGGCTGTCTGCACAAGTTCGGAGAGGTCGAGCGTGTCCCTGGCCTGCAGGGAGAGGCCTTCCAGGAAGGTATTGAGGGCGCAGGAGAGGGCCGCAACACTGGTGCCGGCAGGGAGCTGGCCGTCGGCAACGGCCCTGTGCAGGCGCTCGGCAAACATCTGTCTTGTCTTTTCCCTGTACTCGCGCACCCGGGCTATGATTTCCGTTTCCGAGGGGCAGATGTTCACGGCAGCCAGCACCACCATGCAGCCGCAGGGCGTGGAGGGCGAGAGCAGGATGTGCGCCGCTTCTTCAAAGAAGCGCTCGACGGCCCTGCAGACATCCGGCTCCTCGCAAAAACGCCGGGACGGCTCTGCCCAGTAGGTGTGCTCGTAGTACTCCAGGGCCTCCAGAAAGAGGGCCGTCTTGTTGCCAAAGGCCGCATAGAGGCTCGGCGGCCTGATGTTCATACTCTCGCAGAGCTCGGCCACGGTGACAGGCTCGAAGCCCTTCTGCCAGAAGAGCTCCAGCGCCCGGCCAAGGGCCCAGTCCCTGTCAAAGCTGCGCGGCCGGCCCTTGCCGTGATGGGAGCCGTCCCCCGTCCGCTCTGTTCCTGCCGCTCCCGTCCTGTTTTTTTCCGTTCTGGTCTTTTCCGTTCTGGTCATGCCCTGTCCCTGTCTCCTCATGCTGCGTGCTGTGTGTTGCGTCAGGGACGTCCTGCCTGCGCCCCCTGTGTGGCCTGCGGCCTTTTTCGGGTGCAGCGCATGTCCCATGGGGCCACACTATCCCAAAAGGGCCGCAAAGGCCAAGACGGAACAACTGTTCCAGCCGAACGGGCCGGCCGCTCTGATTCAGCCCTGATCCGGCCCTGACCGGATCCTGGCCCTGCTCCTTGCGCGCCTGCGGTCGTTGCCTTTGCCGGGGCAGACGGCTATCATGTTGCAAAACGTCTGTCTGTGCGGTGTTTTAGCCCTGCACGGCCCGGTCTTTTCTTTGCATGAACCGCACAGAACTTCTCCCTGCTTGCAGCAGAAGACGCACAATTCCCTTTTCCTGGAGTCCCTTCATGGCCCTTATTCCATCCACCGATCCGACCACCACAACGCAAGAGGCATCATCCGGCACGGAAGAACAGACATCCGGCACGCAGGCCGCACCAGCTGCCCCCACAGAGGCTGAACACACGGCAGAAGCAGCGGCTGACAGCCAGGCAGAAGCAGACAGGCCGACCCCGGCCCAAGACAGCCAGGCTGACAGCACGACAGCCCCTCAGGCAGACAGGCAGCCGGACAGCATGCCGGATACCCAGGCAGAAGACCAGACAGAGGGCCCGGACCAGACGGCAGAGGACAGGGGCGCCGACGCCCCTTCTTCCGGGGAAAAGCCCCTGGCCAAGGCGGACAAGGCAGCCAGAACAGGAGCCAGGCCAGCGAGCAAGTCCGAGGGCAGGACACGGACACGGAAGGGCAAAAAGGCCCAGGCAAATGAGCCAAGACCCGTGCCGCAGCTCGCAACGGAGGACTTTCTGGCAGCCCTTGCCCCTGTGACCACAGCCGAAGAAATGCGCCAGTGGGATGCCGATGCCATGGCCCTGGGGATCCCGGGTCATGTGCTCATGGAAAACGCCGCCCAGGCGGCCCGCAGCGTGCTCTGCGCTGCCGTGCCCGACCTTGCCGGCAAGCGCGTGGCCCTGCTCATGGGCTCCGGCAACAACGGCGGCGATGCGGCTGCCTTGAGCCGCATGCTCCTGGATCTTGGAGCATCCCCTGTGGTCTACCACACCAAACCCCTAGAGAGTGCCAGAGGCGATGCCGCCTTCTTTGTGCAGATTGCCCAGACCTGCGGCGTGCCCTTCGAGCCTGTGGAGCACTTTGCGGGAACGTGCGACATTCTCGTTGACGGCCTGCTTGGCACGGGCTTTCAGGGCGGCCTGAGAGAGGACCTGCTCAACCTTGTCCGACTGTGCAACAGCGGCCGGCAAAAATATACCCTGGCCCTGGACATCCCCTCCGGGCTTGATTCCTTCACGGGCCTGGCCTGCCCCGAGGCCGTGCGAGCCGATGCCACGGTTACCTTTGCTGCGGCCAAGCCTGGCCTCATCCTGCCCTGGGCCCAGGCGTACACTGGCCCTGTGCACGTCTGCTACATCGGCACGCCCCTCAAGGCCAGCATGAAGACGCAGGCCTCCTTCAGGGAGCTTGACGCAGCGGCCCTTGCTTTCCTGCCGGACTGTCAGAAGACAGCCTACAAAAACTCCTACGGCCATGTCCTGGTCGTTGGTGGAGCCCACGGGCTCTCCGGTGCGGCCCACATCAGTGCCTGGGCTGCCCTGCGCGCCGGGGCAGGCCTTGTGACAGCCGCAGCTCCCTCTGCCTCCATTGGCGAGGTCAAGGGAGGCGCTGCCGAAATCATGGTGCGGCCTTTGGGCAGTGCCAGCGAGCGCAACTGGCGCAAGAAGGATGTGGCAGACCTTGCCGACCTCATGGCCCGGGTTCAGGCCCTGCTCGTGGGCCCCGGCATGGGCCGCGACGAGGACAGCGCCACCTTCCTGCAGGCCCTCCTGAAAAAGGATCGTTCCTGCCCCCTCGTCCTGGATGCCGATGCCCTCATGATCCTTGGCGAGAACAGGGAGCTTGCGAAATTCCTGCGGCCAGAGGACATCGTGACCCCGCATCTGGGCGAGGCCAGGGCCCTGCTTGGGAACCGCAGCTCCATTGACCCTGTGAGCCAGCGCCATGCGGTTCTCGCGAGCCTGTGCGAGATGCTGGGCTGCACCGTGCTCCTCAAGGGACCAGGCACCATGATCAAGGCGCCTGATACGCCGACACTTCTCTTTGGCGCAGATGTGCCCCAGCTCTCCTGCGGAGGCTCCGGCGACTGCCTTGGCGGTGTCATCGCAGCCCTGGTGGCCCAAGGGGTGCCCTCCCTGCAGGCGGCAGCCCTTGGCTGCGTCTGGCATGGGGAAGCAGGACGGGCCCTGCAGGACGAGTATCCTGCCCGGGGCAACCTGGCCCATGAAATTGCCGACAGGCTGCCCTGTGTCGTCAGGAAGCGTTAGGCTCTCAAGACCGCTGTCCCATCCCAACCAAAAACCTCCGCATGAGGCCCCACACGAAGTCCGCAAGGAGGACGACCGGGGGCCTTTTTTCATGCCCTCCCTGTGACCTGTGCGGGCCTGGCTGCCCCATGGCACAGGTTTCGTGTCTCTTGGCGCGAACAGACCGTGGACCGGGCACTCTCAATGTCGCAGAGTTGCCAGAGAACCGTCACCTGTCTGTTCTATTTTGCGAAAAAAAGAACAAAAAGATGTGCGTGCAGGACAACGACAGGGGGAAACTCACTGAGCAGAGCCTGCCAGAGCGCAACAGGGCCCCTTTTGCGCCCCAGTGTCACCCAAAAGACACCGCCTTCACCTGACTGACAAGAAAGGGGACTGCCGCCTTCCCGTCCCGGGTCCTCCCAGCCACGTCTCCTGCCCGTTCCATGGTCCTGGGCACAGGCAGACCGAGTTCGTACCGATACAGAAACATCGGCAATACAGCACCCTTGCCGTGACCAGAGTCTGTCCCCGGCAGTCCGAAAGACACAAGGCCAAAGGGGAGCAACGTCTCCTGTTCCCCTGTCCTTGTGCCTTCCCTGCACAGGGCCCTGACAGAAAATGTGGCCAGTTTGTGATCCCTGTCACACAATCCGCAGATTTTTTCTTGCCACGGCGGTTTTCCGTCTGATACAGGGAGAAAAGTGTCTTCATAATTGGCACATCATGCCGAGGCTTTTGTTCGGGTTCTGAATTTTAGGAGAAAGCAGAACCAGGGAGGTTCTTGTTAATGGAAAAGCCACGCAGTAGCCCGTTTCTCAAAATTTTCCTGTGTGGTTTACTCGGCGGCTTCGTGATTTTCGCCATTGCAGCCTATGCAATGACCGTCAGCGATTCCCGTCCGTTTTGTACCACATGTCACCTGATGACCGAGGCAGGGGTGACACACAAGCTGTCCACGCATGCCGACTTGTCCTGTAACGAGTGTCATGCGCCGCACAACCTGCTGGCCAAAATTCCCTTCAAGGCAAAGGAAGCGATCCGCGACGTTGTCTACAATGTCCAGGGAGCCGACCTGCCCCTTGGCCCCAATTCCGTGACCAGGGAAGTCGTCAATGCAAACTGTATTGCCTGCCACGCCAGGACCAATGTCGACGTGGCGAGCATGAACGTCAAGCCCTATTGCGTTGACTGCCATCGTAATGTGGCCCACATGCGGCACAAGCCCGTAAGTACAAGGATGGTTGCGTATGACTAGCAAGATATTCAAAAGCACAGTGCTGCTCGGACTCGGACTCAGCCTGACCCTTGTCGGCGGCTGCAATGATGTCAGCACGGAACTGAAGGCCCCTGTCTATTCCACGTCCATCAAGGAAGATTCGACCAGGATTTCCGACTTCAAGAAGGACTTCCCCCTTCAGTACGCTTCCTACATGAAGAACAACGAAAGCGAAGTCATGACCGAGTACAAGGGCTCCGTGAACTTCCGCAAGAACGACAACGTCAATCCCCTGCCCAAGGGCTGGAAGCACGCTCAGCCCTATCTGAAGAACCTGTGGCTGGGCTACCCCTTCATGTACGAATACAACGAAGCCCGCGGCCATACCTACGCCAACAAGGATTTCCTGGAAATCGACCGCATCAACCGCTATGCCGAAAAGGGCGGTCTGCCGGCCACCTGCTGGAACTGCAAGACCCCCAAGATGATGACCTGGATTGCCGAATACGGCGACAGCTTCTGGTCCAAGGACGTGAACCTGTTCCGCACCAGGGACGCCATCGACGAGAAGGACGAGACCATCGGCTGTGCCAACTGCCATGATCCCAAGACCATGGAACTGCGTCCCTACTCCGAGCCCCTCAAGGACTGGCTCAAGCGCTCCGGCAAGGACTGGAACACCCTGTCCAGGAACGAAAAGCGCTCCCTGGTCTGTGCCCAGTGCCACGTGGAATACTACTTCACCCACAAGGACAACGGTCCTGCCGCCAGGCCCGTCTTCCCCTGGGACAAGGGCTTCGGACCCGAGGACATCTACCAGTACTACACCGAACACGGCGCCAGGGATGCCAGTGGCAAGCAGACCCCCTTCTTCGACTGGGTCCATGCCGCTTCCGGCGTGAAGATGATCAAGATGCAGCATCCCGAATACGAGACCTTTGTCGATGGCCCCCACGGTGCTGCCGGTGTCTCCTGCGCCGACTGCCATATGCCCTACCAGCGCGTGGACGGCAAGAAGGTCTCCAGCCACTGGATGACCTCTCCGCTCAAGGATCCCGAACTGCGCGCCTGCCGTCAGTGCCATGCCGACAAGACCGCAGACTTCCTGCGTGAACGCGTCCTCTACATCCAGAACAGAAGCTTTGCCCAGCTGCTGAAGGCCCAGGAAGCGTCCGTGCGTGCCCACGAGGCCGTGCGTCTGGCCAATGAATACATTGCCAGTCATCCCGATGCCCTCAACGCCGAGTACGAAAAGCTCATGGCTCAGGCCCGCGACCTGGTCCGCAAGGGCCAGATCTTCTGGGACTACGTCTCTGCCGAAAACAGCGTGGGCTTCCACAACCCCACCAAGACCCTGGATACCCTGATGTCCTCCTACGAGTTCAGCCAGCAGGCTGTGGAGCTGGCCGAACAGGCCACCAACTACGCCATCAGCCCTGCCCTGGCCGGCGACATCAAGACCATCGTTCCGCCCATCCTGGAGCACAGCAGAAAGCTGCAGCAGGATCCTGCCCACCTGCAGACCAACCCCTGGCTCAAGCTCCTGCCCGTGCTGCCGCCTGCAGACCAGGTCTGGAAGGAACAGGAAAAGGTTGCTGCCAGGTAGTCTAAAATCAGTCATGCCCTCCTCCCCTGCCTGCTGAACGGCTGAACAGGCAGGGGAGTCTCTCCTGAAGGTGCCTGTCCCCGCTGTACGGGGGCAGGCACCTTTGTTTCGGGCTGCTGCCTGCTGCCTGCTGCCAGGCTCTGGCCGGCGGGCCTGCGTCCTTTGCGCGCTGCAGGCCTGCCTCCCCCAGCGCCCCGGGCTGTGCTTTCCGGGGAGCCCTTGTCTTTTTCCTGCAGGGGGCATAGTTCTGTCCCCCTGTTCCCGTGTCCCTTCTGTTTGTCTGTTCCCCTCATCAAAAAAGGCACAAGCCTTTTCCCATACAAGTCATGAACGACCACGCACGCATCACCCGCACCCTGCGCTCCCTGCAGGACACCGACGCCTTCGGGCAGGAGCTGGCCGAAGCGCTCCTCGAGACGCCCTGCTCCCTGCTCCTGCAGGGCCCCCTGGGCGCCGGCAAGACGAGCCTTGTCCGGGCCCTGGTCCGCCATCTGCCAGGAGGCAGCGAGGCCGAGGTCTCAAGCCCCTCCTTCACCATCTTCAATCTCTATCCGACCGAGCCGGCCCTTGTGCACTGCGACCTCTACCGCTGCGGGCCCGGCTCCCGCCTGCCCGACGAGGCCTGGGATGTGCTGGACAATGGCGCCCTCCTTGTGTGCGAATGGTCCGAGTACCTGGCCCCGGCCGACCAGCCGTCCGACTGCCTGCTGCTCGCCCTGGCTCCTGCTGCCGGGGGAGACGACGAAGCGCGCAGCGTCACCCTGGAGGCCCGGGGACCCAATGCCGGGCGCCTTCTTGCCGCCTTGCCCGCCTTGCCCATCTTGCAAGGATAGGCCAGACGGCTGCCAGGGCCGCACAGCCTGCCGCCTTGTCTGCAAGAAGCCCGGCAGAAGCCGGAAGCTGTCACCAGATGTGCTGCGGCAAGGCACCTCCCGGATAGAGCCACTTTGCCAAAAATGTCAGACATCCGTTTGGCACTCGTCACGAAACCGTCTCTATCCTCATGCAGATACTGTCCTTTTTCCCCTTTGTTACAAAGGACAAATTTTTTGACATTTTTTCCCATTTGCGCGAAAAGGAACGCGCTTTGCCGCTCGGGGCTGTTTCTTGCATAGGTCCTGGGCATAAGCTGCATCCTTTGGGCGGTCCCTCCAAGAGCCTCGGGCTCAGCCGCCCCGTGCCGCTCCGCGTGTGTCCCCGGGGTGTCAGGGTGTTCGTGTCCTGGCCTCCCCGGCAGGAGACAGGATCCTGTTCAGGATCCTTCTCCCTGTGACGTGTGCGGGGTGGTCTCCTTTTCAAGAAGGAAGCACAGTTTTTCCTGCGCCATGGGAAGAGGTCCTGCCGCCTTGCGCGTCTGCGGCCCCGCCCTGTCCTGCGCTTCCTTCTCAAAGCCATCCGGCCGTGCCGCAATCCCTCCCGACCTGAGTCCTCCCGCAAGAACAGGGCCCGGAGAAGAGGCGGGATCCTTGTGCAGCCCCTTGTCACCTCAAGGGAATGCCCGGGCTGTGGAGCCGGCCTGCAGCGGGAATGAAGACCAGGGAATGATTTTCCTGATGCCTTGTTCCCCTGAGGGCGGATTTGCCGGATGCGTGTTCCAGGGACTGCAGGACTCCTATTTCACTCAGCCTGAAGGAGGCGGCGCTCCCTCTCCTGCCCGCAAGGGACAGGAGCCCGGTGCCGGAAAAATTAATGAAAGTTCTTGTTCAAAAGTTTGGCGGTACATCCGTAGCCAATCTTGAGTGCATGAAGAAGGTTCTTGGCAAGGTTCGCCAGGGCCTTGAAAAGGGCTACAAGGTTGTGGCTGTACTGTCTGCCCGTGCCGGCGACACCAACAAGCTGCTTGGTCTCGCCCAGGAATGGTCGGCGACTCCCGATCCCGCAGAATGCGACGTGCTGGTTGCCACAGGAGAGCAGATCTCCGTTGCCCTGTTCTCCATGCTGCTCAAGGATGCCGGCATCAAGGCCCGCTCGTTGCTGGGCTGGCAGATTCCCGTGCGCACGGACAATGCCTTTGGTTCGGCCCGCATCCACGAAATCGATGCCGATGTGCTCAAGAAGCACCTCGAGACCTACGATGTGCTCGTGGTGGCCGGCTTCCAGGGCGTCACCGAAGACAACCGCATCACAACCCTGGGTCGCGGCGGCTCGGACACGTCTGCAGTGGCCCTGGCCGCAGTGCTCGGCTCCTGTGAATGCGAAATCTATACCGACGTGAACGGCGTCTATACCACGGACCCCAACATCTGCTCCACAGCCCGCAAGATCGACAAGATCTCCTACGAGGAAATGCTGGAAATGGCCAGCATGGGCGCCAAGGTCCTGCACATCCGCTCTGTGGAATTTGCCAAGAAATACAAAGTGCCTGTTCATGTCCGTTCAACCTTTACAGATGATCCGGGTACACTTGTGACTCAGGAGGATTCAACCATGGAAGCTCTTCTCGTTTCCGGCATTGCCTTTGACAAGGATCAGGCCCGCGTGACCCTGCACGGCCTGCCGGACGTACCCGGCATTGCTGCAGCCATCTTCGGTCCCCTGTCCGAGGCCGGCATCCTGGTGGACATGATTGTCCAGAACACGAGCCAGGACGGCCACACGGACATCACCTTCACCATTTCCCGCAAGGAACTGAAGAAGACCCTGGAACTCATGGCCGAAGTGTCCAGGAAGACCGGCGCCACCGAAGTGGCCCACGACATCAACGTGGCCAAGATTTCCGCCATCGGCGTGGGCATGCGCAACCACAGCGGCGTGGCTGCCCGGGCCTTCTCTGCCCTCAACCGCGAAGGCATCAACATCCTCATGATCAGCACCTCCGAAATCAAGATCACCATCCTGATCGAAGAAAAGTACCTGGAGCTGGCCGTGCGCATCCTGCACGACACCTTCGGACTGGACTGGGACATCAACTAGTCTTCTGCTGACAACAACGTTTCGGGCTCGTGGCTGCCAGGCTGCGGGCCTTTTTTTGCGTCCTTTTTTCATTCTGAACGCACGCTGCAACTGCCTGCAATGCGCCATGTATTTGCAGGCAGCCTGCAGAAACCGGGCCCATTTGCCGCTTGCGCAGATGTGAGGCTTGGAGCATAACGCTGAAGGCGTGCCCGGCCACAGAGCCAGTCGATGACCATTCGGCCGTGCCCCTCGCAACCCATCAGGACCGCCATCGGAAAAACGCCTCCCGAACGCTTCCCCGGGACTCTTTCCCCGGGAAACCGTTTTTCCGATATCGCTGTCCATCCATTCAGGAGCGACCCCATGTCCAAAGCCATTCTTTCCACCACCGCAGCCCCCGCAGCCATCGGTCCCTACAGCCAGGGCACCTTCTATAACGGCATTCTCTTCTGCTCCGGCCAGATCGCCATTGATCCTGCCACCGGCAACCTGGTCGAGGGCGGCATCGAGGCCCAGGCCGAGCGCTGCTGCCAGAACGTCATGGCCCTGCTCAAGGCTGCCGGCCTTGGCCCCGACAGCGTGCTGCGCACCACCGTCTACATCACCAACATGGACGACTTTACCAAGGTGAACGCCGTCTACGCCCAGTACTTCACCGAGCCCTATCCGGCCCGCTCCTGCGTCGCCGTGGCCGCCCTGCCCAAGGGCGCCCTGGTGGAAATCGAAGTCACTGCCGCTGCCGGCAACTAGCAGAACACGTCCGATCGCGCTGCCCGGGCCTGCAGGCATCTGCTGCAGGCTCAGGGCCTGCCCGATCGCAGGGAAAAGAGAGCGAAAAAAGCGCTGAAGGCCAAAGAGAACGAGGCCTGCGGCAGGCAGCTGATGCGCCAGATGATCAGGCAGATGACAGGCCGGGGATCCTCAAGAGATTCCCTTCACCTGAACAATGAGCTCATCACAGCCTGAGGCTGTGTACCGCGAAGCCTGCCACTGCGGAAAACGGGCCTCCTTCCCGGGACGTCCTGTCCGGCTGGCGCGGCCTGCGTTCAGGGGGCAGCAGACCATTTGCCTGGCCCTGCCCCGACAGGACAGGGAGAGGACAAAGGAGGAGCCAGCATGCTGGACAAGTTCGCGATCAATCAGATCTGGTCGCTGTTGCACGAAGGCTGCGGCATCAGGACAGTGGCACGGATGACGGGTGTTGCTCGCAACACCGTGCGGCGCTCTCAGCGCAACATGCCCAGCAGGGAAGCCTGGGCCGCCATACAGGAGGCAAGACGGCTTGCGCTCATTTCCAGCCTGATCAGCTCCCCTGATGAGGAAGAAACCCTCCGGGATCCGAAGAACTGACACGCTGCCCTGTCCCACAGAAAGACAAGTTGATCATGAGGTTCTGCATCAGATCATCTGATGTGCAGAGCCTTTTTTTGTGCCCTGAAAAAAACGTGCTCCAGGCCCTTTCTGTCGCAGCGCATGACGTCACTGTGCTTCATTTTGCAGGGAAAAACAGACGGATAGTGCACTGTGTGCCTGCGCTGCCACGGCACCCGAGTTCCTGGCACATTTTTGCGGGAACCATGTACGCTTTTTTTGTCATTCTACAGTCATGTTTCTGACACACTTGATTCGTAGTATTTCCCTCCTGTTTTAGGAGGTTGCAATGATTGAACTTTCCAATGTCAGCAAACGCTATAGCGACAAGATTGCCCTGCACGCCGTGAGCCTGCGCCTTGAACCGGGCAGTTTCACCGTGCTGCTGGGTGCATCCGGGGCAGGAAAATCCACGCTCCTGCGCTCCATCAACATGCTTTCTCCCATATCCGAAGGGAGTATCAGCGTTGAGGGCATAGGACGCATCGACACACCCGAGAAACTCAGGGCCCTGCGCCGCATGACCGGTTTCATTTTTCAGCAGCATCAGCTCATTTTGCGGCAGACCGCCCTGCGCAACACGCTGAATGGCCGCATTGGCTATCATTCCCTCCTGTACGGCCTGCTTCCACCCAAAAAGGAGGAAGTGCGTCAGGCCTGCAAGTGTCTGGCCAGGGTCGGGCTTGAAGACTACGCCCTGCGCCAGGCCAGCTGTCTCTCCGGCGGCCAGCAGCAGCGCGTTGGCATTGCCAGGGCACTGATGCAGGAACCCAGGATCATGCTTGCCGACGAACCCGTGGCAAGTCTGGATCCCCAGCGTGCCCATGAAGTGGTGCAGCTTCTGCACGATATCTGCCGGGCCGATGGCATCTGTACCGTGGTCAGCCTGCACCAGGTCGAGCTGGCCCGCCATTTTGCAGACCGGATCATTGCCCTGAGCGACGGCCGGGTTGTTTTCGACGGACGCCCCGAAGAGCTGGACGAAGACACGGAACACCGCCTCTATGCCACGGAAGAAGCCGGTCAGCAGGAATTTTCCACGCCCACCACTGACAGCAATGGCAGCAATGCCGTTGCCGCCTAATCCATAAGGAGTATTTGCTCATGAATCGTCGCCAATTTGCCTGTGCCCTGCTCGGTCTCTGCCTGAGCAGCGGCATGACTGCCTTTCCGCTCTCCGCACAGGCCGCTGAAGCCAATCCCGACAAGCTGATGGTGGCCCTGCTCCCGGATGAAAGCCCCAGCGTTGTCATCAAGAACAACGAACCCCTGAAGAACTATCTGGAAAAGCAGCTGGGCAAAAAGGTCGAGCTTGTGGTGACCACGGACTACTCGTCCATGATCGAAGCCATGAGGCACGGACGTCTTGATCTGGGCTACTTTGGTCCCCTGTCCTATGTGCTGGCCAAGTCCAAATGCGACATCGAACCCTTTGCCGCCATGCAGAAAAAGGGCAAGGCCACCTATCGCTCCGTTGTGATTGCCAATGCCTCCAGCGGCATTGAAAAGCTTGCCGACATCAAGGGCAAGCACGTTGCCTTCGGCGACACGGCCTCCACGTCCTCCCACCTCATCCCCAAGTCCATCCTTCTTGATGCCGGTCTGAAGGCTGGCACAGACTACCAGGAACATTTTGTCGGCAGTCATGACGCCGTGGCCATGAACGTTCAGAACAACAATGCCCAGGCCGGCGGCCTTTCCGAGCCCATCTTCAATACCCTGGTCGAACGCGGCATCGTGAAGAAGGACAAGGTGAAGGTCCTCACCGCTTCCAAGGAATTCCCCGAATACCCCTGGACCATGCGCTCCTCCCTTGCTCCCGAACTGAAGGCCAAGATTGCCAAGGCCTTCCTGGACATGAAGGATCCCGCCGTGCTCAAGCCCTTCAAGGCCGACGGCTTTGTCTCCATCACGGACAAGGACTATGACGTGGTGCGTGATCTTGCCAGGATCCTCAATCTCAACCTCAGCAAGATGTAGGCTGTGCGACCGCACTGCCTCTTCTGGTCCTGGGTCTGATTCAGGGACTGGTTCATGGTCCTGTCCCCGGACTGAATCTGAAAGAATCTGTCCGGAAAAGCCGGACGATGCGGAGGGTGGAAGCTGCCGGCTTCCACCCCCGTTCATTTCATTTGAAGCAAGATACGGAGGATACGCCCTCCTTTTGCATGCAGGAAGTGGCGTGGCATATTGATGACCGATTCCCGTCTGAACGAAGTGGAGCTGAGTGTACGCAGCAGCTATCTGACCACCCTGGGACGCCTTGCCGTTCTGGGACTGATCATACTTGTCTGCAGTGCCTACACAGGGCTCCTTGATATCAAGCGGCTCATTGAAGGCGGACCTGCCCTTGCAGGCCTGGCCTCCGAAATGATGCCCCCGGACTTTTCCAATTTTCACAAGTGGCTTGCGCCGATTCTGGATACGCTGTGCATGAGTGTGGCAGGAACCTTTCTCGCCTTTGTCCTGTCCCTGCCCATCGGCCTTCTGGCTGCAAGCAATGTTGCCCCAAACAGAGCCCTCTATACCGTGGCCAGAAGCCTCCTCAATTTTCTGCGCTCCATACCCGAGCTCATCATGGGCATCATCTTCGTTGCTGCGGTAGGTTTCGGTGCCCTGCCCGGCGTGCTTGCCCTGGGCCTGCATTCCATTGGCATGGTGGGCAAATTCTTTGCCGAAGCGGTAGAACACTGTGATCCCAAGCCTGTGGAAGCCATACGCGCCACGGGCAGCAGCAGTGCCCAGGTGGTGCTCTACGGCATCCTCCCCCAGGTCCTGCCCCAGATCATTGATACCATCATCTACCGCTGGGAATACAACTTCCGTGCGTCCACAGTCATGGGCATGGTGGGCGCCGGTGGCATTGGCTTCGAGCTCATGGCCTCGCTGCGCATCATGCAGTATCAGGAAGTCTCGGCCATTCTGCTCGTCATTCTGGTCATGGTGACCCTGGTCGACGGTCTGGGGTCCTGGATTCGCAGGAAAATGGTATGAAGGAAAAAGCACGTTGTCTTGTCAGCTGCAGAATCCATCAGGAGGTTGTGTCCCTCCTGGAGAACTATTGCGAGCTGGATCTCAATCAGACTGATGAAAGTCTCGCCCCTGAAGAATTGCGCACCCGACTGGCCACGGCCGAAGCAGCCATGCTCTTCATGCCGGACTGTGTTGACCAGGCCCTGCTGGCCGCTGCTCCCAGACTGCGGATCATCGCTGCAGCTCTCAAGGGCTATGACAATTACGACATCGATGCCGCCACAAGACAGGGCGTCTGGGTCAGCTATGTACCGGATCTGCTCACCGAACCGACAGCAGAGCTGACCATTGCCCTCATGCTGGGCCTGAGCCGCAATGTCCTTGCCGGCAACACGCGTGTACGCAGCACCTTTGCGGGCTGGCGCCCCGTTCTTTTCGGAACTGGCGTTGCCGAATCCACAGTCGGCATCCTTGGCATGGGCAGACTGGGTCAGGCCGTAGCCCGCAGACTCGGCGGCTGGGGCGCACGGCTTCTTGGTCACGATGTCTCCGAACAGGCTGTCCGGCAGGGGAGCGAGCTCGACGTCCACATGTGCTCTCTGGAGGAAGTGCTTGCAGCTTCGGATTTTGTCCTTGTGCTGACTCCGCTGGTTCCCGGCAGCAGACATCTTGTGGACAGCAGCGCCCTTGCCCGCATGAAGCAGGGAGCCTTCCTCGTCAACACGGGACGCGGCTCCTGTGTGGATGAGCAGAGTGTAGCCAAAGCCCTGCAGCAAGGATGGCTTGGCGGCTATGCGGCCGATGTCTTTGCCTTTGAGGACTGGGCACTGGCCGATCGCCCAAGGACCATATGTCCCGAACTGCTCGCCCCTGAACTCAATACCCTGTTCACGCCCCACCTGGGCTCCGCAGTCGACAAGGTCCGTCTGGCCATCGAAATGGAGGCGGCCTACAACATCATCGATGTGCTCCAGGGCCACAAGCCCCGCAATCCCATCAACAGCATTGCCTGATTTTTCGAAAAGCCCTGTCCGCAACGCCCGAAACGGCTCATCTACCGCATTGAGGACAATATGCTGGTGCTGACGCTGGCCCGCACCGGGACGCACAGCGACCCGTTCCACAAATGAGAGTGCTGCCGCCGTACTGGGAAACCTGTACGGCGGTTTTTCTGTGTGCAAAAGGTGCCATGCCTCTTGTTGGGAATGTCATACTGACAGCGCCTCACAGTGCTGCGAGAGCTTCCCGTCATCTCTGCCACTGCCCTGATTTCGAAGCCCTCACTTCTGCGTTTTGTGATGGATGCACCCCCTTGCTGCCGGTCGGGCAGACAGGCCCTTTGGGCGGCGCCTTGTCCGGCCCCTGATCGTTGTGCGGCGTGGCCCTGTGCTGCAGAGCTGCGGTGCCCTCCTTTCCTTGTGTGCCGCCGTCTGCGCATGGCGATACGTCCCCATGGCCTTGTGCAAATCGGCGCCCACACGCTGCCAGTCCCCGGCAAGGGCCTGCACGTCCTCACGCGTGGCGAAGAAGCCCAGCATCTGCTCAAAATGCCCGTTTCTGCCCGCGTCCCGTGCCGGCAGGAAGGTGAGCAGCCTGCCAAGAGCGAACCAGACTGCCCGCAGCAGATGCCTGCCCGACTCTTTTTTTTCCGACATTTTTTGTCTCCTGCGCCTGCTCGACCGGGCAGGCAGCGTTGCCGCGTTTTTCGGGCTCCCCTGTCCCACTTTGTCACACGCCACCCCTCTTTCCTGCAGGGGTGTTACTTTTTTTTCACTTTGTGTTACTACAGTGCGGACGCCACGCCTTGAGCTGGCGTACTTCGCAAAAGGAGCCCTTTTTTGATGAATCCTCTGAAATCCACGTTTAAAACCCTTTGCCGGGGCGCACTGCTTGGTGCGGCCGTCACCCTGGGCCTGGCAGGCACTGCCCAGGCCCACTTTGGCATGGTCATTCCCTCCAGCGACATGGTGCTGGAAAAGGGCGAGGCCAATCTGAACATCACCTTTGCCTTTGCCCATCCCATGGAAATGCAGGGCATGCCCATGGAACAGCCCACGGTCCGCATCAAGGATGCCGGAGCCGACAAGGACCTGAGCAAGACCCTCAAGGCCACCACCTTCCTGGGCCAGAAGGCCTGGACGGCAGCCTACCACGTCGAGCGTCCCGGCGTCTACCAGATTATCATGGAGCCCAGGCCCTACTGGGAACCTGCCGAAAACTGCTACATCGTGCACTACACCAAGGTCTATGTGGCTGCCTACGGCGAGGAAACAGGCTGGGCCAGACCGGCCGGCCTCAAGACCGAGATCGTGCCCCTGACCCGTCCCTTCGGCAACTATGCCGGCAACGTCTTCCAGGGCCAGGTGCTCCTGGACGGCAAGCCCGTGGCAGGCTGTGACGTGGAAGTGGAATACTACAACAAGGACAAGGCCTTCAAGGCCCCCAATCCCTACATGACCACCCAGGTCGTGAAGACCGATGCCAACGGTGTCTTCACCTACGTGGCGCCCTTTGCCGGCTGGTGGGGCTTTGCCGCCCTCAACACAAGCCCGGACAAGATGGTGCATCAGGGCAGCCACAAGAATGTGGAACTGGGCGCCGTGCTCTGGACCCGCTTTGTGGATCCGGTGAAGGCCCAGTAGACCCTGAGCACTCCTTCCGAATCGGTCCTTCCTGTAGATCCTTCGGAACATCCTGCTCCCTTCGGACCCGCCGGCCGGGCCCGAGACACGTCCTGAAACGGACAGAGTGGCCTGCCTGACCATGAGACGGCAGCCCCCTTGCCCTGATCCCTTCTCCTGTCCTCCCTGTCGGAAAGCAGGCCTGTTTTTTCCGGTTTTCCGACAGGGCGGGCAGGCCCTGCATGCAGCGGAGAGACACACCATGCATATTTCGGAAGGCGTCCTTTCCCCGCAGGTTCTGGCCTGCGGCGCCGCCCTGACCGCGGCAGGCCTGGCCCTGGGCCTGCGTTCCCTGAAAAACGAACGCCTCATGACCGTGGGCCTCATGGCCTCGGCCTTCTTTGTGGCCTCCCTTGTGCATGTCCCCTTGGGTCCAGGCTCCGTGCACCTCATCCTCAACGGCCTTCTGGGCATGCTTCTTGGCTGGGCCGCCTTTCCGGCCATCTTCACGGCCCTCATCCTGCAGGCCGTGCTCTTTCAGTTTGGCGGCATCACGCTCCTGGGCGTCAATACCTTCACCATGGCCCTGCCGGCCGTGCTCTGCGGCCTTGCGCTGCGCCCCCTGCTGCGCAGGGAGGGCCGGGTGCGCCTGCTGGCCGCCTTTGCCTGCGGCTTTCTCTCCGTGGCCGGCGCCGCCCTGCTCACGGCCCTGGCCCTGGCCTGGACCGACGAGGGCTTTGTCCAGTCGGCCCGCATCCTCCTTGTCGCCCATCTGCCCGTCATGGCCCTGGAAGGCCTGATTTCCGCTTTTGCCCTCTCCTTCCTGGCCAGAGTTCGCCCGGAAGTGCTCACCCTTTTCTCAGACAGGTCCTGACCGCCATGCCGAACGCCTCCTTCTCTTCCCCCTCCCCTGTTGCCAGCCCGTACCGCTCCGGACGCTTCCTTCCGGCTGCCTGCGTGCTGGCCCTCTGCCTCATGCTGGCAGGCCCTGCCCAGGCCCACAGGGTCAACATCTTTGCCTTTGTGGACGGGACTGTCCTGCAGACCGAGTGTTCCTTCAGCTCGGGCACAAAGGTCCAGTCGGCTCCCGTTGACGTGCTCGATGCCCAGAGCGGAAACCTCCTCCAGCAGGGCACCACGGACACGCAGGGCAGGGTCCGCTTTGCCATCACCCCGGCCATGAAGGCAGCGCCCAAAGGCCTCATCCTGCGTGTCCGGGCAGGCGAAGGCCATCAGGGCGAGTGGACCGTGGAGGCCGACGAGCTGACCGCCGTGACAGTCCGCCAGGAACAGGCCCGGCAGGCACAGACGCAGCAGGAACAGGCACAAAAGGACAGGGCGCCGCAGGTCGCTGCCAGGGCACAGACGGCCCCGGCTCAGCAGGCGGCCGGGCCGGCAGACAGTGCCGAACAGATTGTGCTCACCAGGGCCGAGCTGCAGGCCCTTGTCCGGGAAGCTGTTCAGACAGCTGTTGAGGACGCCCTGGCCCGCAGCCTGGCAGACAGTCAGGCCGCTCTGGCAACGACCCTCGACACGGCCCTTGACACAGCTCTGGACCAGAAGCTTGCTCCCGTGCGCCGCATGCTGAGCGAGCAGACGCAAAAGGGCCCAGGCCTGCAGGAAATCATCGGCGGCCTTGGCTGGATTCTGGGCCTGGTGGGTCTTGCGGCCTGGCTCCGACGCAGGCCCTGACCCTGGGCGATGGCCCGGTACCTGTCCTGATGCCGGGTCCAGATATGGGGTCCTGATGCGGAGCCCTCATTCGGAGACCCGCTGTGGAGCCCTCAGGCCGTCTTGTCGCCCGGGCGCTTTTCTGCCAGACTGCCCTCTCTGCCCAAAAAGCCAGGCGCTGCCAGGGAAGCGGGCTGCTCCAAAAACATCCCTGCGCACGCCAGATTTGCCTCTTCACCCGCACGGCCCTGCAGGCACTCATAATGATCAGCGAAGACTTCAGCCAGGGGACGTCCCCCATACACAGCCTGGATCCCAGGGCCCGCGTGGCCGTGGCCTGTTGTGCGGCCCTCATTCTGGCCCTGCTCACCGACGTGCGCCTGGCCTTGGCGGGTCTTGTGCCGGGCCTTGTGCTGCTGTTCTTCAGCAGACCGCCCCTGGGCCTGCTTTGCCGCCGCCTTGTGCAGGTCAATGTCTTCATCCTCTTTCTCTGGCTCACCGTGCCCTGGAGCGTGCCGGGCACAGAGCTGCTTGCGCTCGGGCCCCTGAGCGTCACGGCCGAAGGCGTGCAGCTCGCCCTGCTGGTCACCCTCAAGTGCAATGCCATTGTGCTGGTCTTCCTGGCCCTGGTGGCCACTCTGTCCCTGCCGACCCTTGGCTGCGCCCTGGAGCGCCTCCATTGTCCCAGGCGCCTCATTGTCCTGCTGCTCTCCGCCTACCGCTACCTCTTTGTGCTGGCCCGGGAGTGGGAGACCCTGCACACGGCAGCCCGGCTCAAGGGCTTTGTGCCAGGCACCAATACCCATACCTACAAGACGTATGCGAACATGCTCGGCATGCTCTTCGTGCACAGCCTGGACCGCTCGCAGCGCGTCTGGGAGGCCATGTGCCTGCGCGGCTTCAGCGGGCACTTTCCCTGCCTGGCCCGCTTTGCCATGCAGGGCAGAGACTGGATTTTTGCGACCCTGACAAGCCTTGCCTACCTTGCCCTGGCCGCCCTGAATCTCTGCCAGACTCTCTTCCCAGGCCTTTTCTAGACGCACGCGATCCCCTTTTCTTCCTCTGCCTTTCCGGACAGGCATTTGTCCCAGGACCGACGGATTTGTCCCATGCAGCCACCCCTTCTTGCTCTTGAGCACATTACCTTTGCCTACGATGCGGCCCATCCCCTCTTTCAGGACCTGAACCTGACCCTGCACGAGGGCGAACACATGGGCTTTTTCGGCCACAACGGCCAGGGCAAGACGAGCCTCTTTCGCCTCATCACCGGTCTGGAACGCCCCTCCTCAGGCACCATTGCCTTTCAGGGGACGCCTGTCGTCACAGAGCAGGACTTTCAGACACTGCGCCGCAGGACAGGCTTTGTGCTGCAGCATGCCGAAGATCAGCTCTTCTGCCCCACTGTGCTGGACGACGTGGCCTTCGGCCTGCTCAACCTGGGCCTGAGTGCCGACGAGGCCAGGGAACGGTCGCTGGCGCAGCTGGCCAGCCTGGGCCTGGCAGGCTTTGAGGACCGGCTCACCCACCGCCTCTCCGGCGGCGAGAAGAAGCTTGTCTCCCTGGCAGGGGTGCTTGTCATGGAGCCGCAGCTCCTGCTCTTTGACGAGCCCACCAGCACCCTGGACCCCAGGGCCAGGGAACGTCTGCAGGACATCATTACAGACCTTCCCCAGGCGCGCATCATCATCTCCCATGACCGGCGCTTCCTGGAGGCCACCTCGGATCGCTTCATGACCCTCAGGGACGGCCGCATTGTGCACACGGACTGTGCCTCATTCTTTGCCTGAGGGTTGCCAGAGGATCCTGGCAGAGAAGCCTGCCAGAGAGTTCCGGTGACACGACAACACAGTGATACAGCGACACAGTGAAACGGCGAAACAGCAAAACGGCACGGCAACGCGGCAACGCAACAGTGGATTGAATTTTTCCATAATATGTTATTTTTATTATAAAATTTTCTTGAGCGATAGTCTGGATAGTCCAGAGAAATCCGCTTGCAGCCTACATTCCTATAGAACAAGTATGGCGTATTACTCGCCGTGAAGTGACCCATAATCGATTTTTTGCCAAACTTGAGGATGAGAGAGAGGCTCTTGATGGCTATATTTCCAGATTCGCAATGCCAAACGAAAAATTAAAGTACCTACTCAGCTTCGGCCTGAGGACTTGATTTCCAAGGCCCAGTTTGAGTAGCATCTCCAGAGATGGAGGAGACCTTGTGAAACTGGATTTGTCGTCTATACGAGAAGCTGGAAGCAAGCTCAGAGAGGCTGCTGCAAAGGAGCCTCTCTCTGACGAGTTTCGCCAGCTTT
>DXHV01000053.1 GCA_019113165.1 Candidatus Desulfovibrio intestinipullorum | reverse complement strand
ACAGCGGTCTGTGCCGAAAACAACCTTGTAAGATCGAGGCCATCACCAGATGTGCCGACACTCACGAGCCCGATGCCCCTCAGGGCAGCGGGAACGGGGAAGAGGTCTGTCGCGAACTCTGAGAGTGCCGGAATTGAGTGGGATGTTCTGCCCCCGCAGGGCAGGATTTTCCGCAAGATTTGGTACTCTCTTACGGAATGAGTAGGGTCCTTGTGATTTTCGCAGGTCTGGTTCCAAATGGGCATATTGCCTGTTTGCTCCACCTCAAGCCCACAGAAAGTACAAGGATCCGAGATGGTGACAGCTGCTGGCCGAAAGGTTCTGCAGAAAGCCATTTTCTTGTTCTGGGGGAGCTTCAATGCTGACAGGGCAGGTCTTGTGCCAGAGTGCGGTTCGTCAGGCAAGCCTTGTGAGCGTGTAGCGGCGGCTGCCAAGGCCCAGGCGCTCCCCTGCCTCCAGAATGTGGGTGGCCTGCCTGGAGTCCATGCGCTCGATGAGGCTGGCCTTGCCGGGATCTCTCGCCTGCACCACGGCATCGTAGCAGGCCTGATCCAGAGCTATGGGGTCTGTGGAGGCAAAGATGCCCAGGTCCGCCATTTCGGGCCTGGCCGGATGGGCGTCGCAGTCGCAGTCCACGGACAGATTGTTGGCCACGTTGATATAGACAATGTTCTCGCGGCCCTTGTGATCCATGACGGCCTTGCAGGCATCGGCCATGCACTCCAGAAAGACCCTCTGCTCGGCAAAGTGCTGCATCATGATGGTATAATCCGTGGTCGCGCCGCCGGTGTGGATGTGGCTCTTGCCCCTGGTGGAGGCAATGCCGATGCTCATGTTCTTGAGGGCGCCACCAAAGCCGCCCCGGGAGTGGCCCTTGAAGTGAGAGAGGATGAGCAGGGAGGCGTAGTCGTCGAGGTGCCTGCCGACAAGGTTTGTCTCAAGCCTCAGGCCGTTGCGCACGGGCAGGGCCATGTCGCCATCCTCGTCCATGAGATCGCAGGGCGCAATGGCCCTGAAGCCGTGGGCCTCTATGGTCTTCCAGTGGTCGGCGGCCTTGAGGCGGCCACCCTTGTAGGCCGTGCAGCATTCCACCAGGGTGCCGTCCAGCCTGTGCACGAGCGGCGCAATCAGGGCCGGATTGAGGAAATAGTGCCCGCCGGGCTCTCCGAAGCTTATCTTGATGCCCACTTTTGCTTTCAGGGGATGATGCAGGGCCTCAAAAAGGGCCACAAGACGCTCGGCGGTCACCTGTGGCGTGAACAAAACCGTGGAAGGAGAAGAGGCTGCGGATGTGGATGGTGCTGCGGCCATGACAGTGCCCTTGGCCAGGCTCTCGCCCGCAAGGCCCGTACCGGCAAGACCGGCTGTCAGGGCGCAGGCTGCCTGCAAAAAGGTTCGACGGGATGTTTTCATACGTACCTCCTCGGGGCGTGGGAGGCCCCTGTCCAGGCCTTGTCCCGGCGCTTGCCCAGGCCCGGTTCAGGCCCCTGTTCATGTCCCCGTTCAGGGCGCGGGACACCCGGGGCGTACTATTTGATCTTCAGCCCCGGAATAAGCGGACTGGCATCAATGAGTTCGAGCTCGCGGACCATGGAGCGCGTGCCCTCCTTGTACTTAAGAAAATGGGGGGTCTGCAGATGCCTCTTGTAGGCCGCCCCGTCGGCATAGATTTCCAGAATGGTGAAGCGGTGCGGCTGCTCCTTTTCCGAGACAGCATAGAGCACCAGCACCCCTTCTTCCAGGCGCATGGAGGCCTCTATCTCTTCCTTCAGAAAGGCCCTGTAGGCTGCCAGCCTGGCCGGATCCACGCTGATTCTGGAAAGGCGCACAAGCGTGCTGCCGTCCTGCGCCTGCACAGCCGCGGACTCTGCCAGGGCAGGCCGGACTCCGCAGAGGGTCAGCAGGCCTGCGCACAGGACTGCGCACAGGACAAGGGCACAGATCCTTGCAAGCGACACACGCTTCACTGTCTGCCTCCTTCCCCGGCCCTGTTGGCCGTGTCCGCCGTGCCTGCCGTGTCGGGCACGCCCTTCCCCGGCACGTCCTTTCCCAGGCGGGTGCACAGGCCCAGGCGCTCGCCGCAGCGCAGATAGCTGTAGCCCGGCATCTCGAAGAGCACGGGACGGATGCGGGCAAAGTCCGGCCTGCCCTGTGCGTCGAGAAAGGCCTCGTCCGCCAGAGTGGCCGCAATGGAACAAATGAAGTTGTCGAAGGTCTCCGTTTCGTAGTTGTCCGTGACCACGCATTCCATGGTCAGGGGTGACATGGTGATGACCGGCGTGCCGGCCTCACCCATGGTCCAGGCAAAGAGCTGCGACTTGTCCCAGGTCGCGCCGCTGTGGCAGCCGGCCGCATCGGCCCGCACCAGCATGTCCTCGCTCACCAGGTTGATGGAGAGCCGGCCTGCGGCCTTCACGCCCTGATTGGTGTAGTGGGCCTTGTGCATGCTCACAAGCACGCGATCATGGCCTATAATGCCCACATGGGCCACCATGATCCAGTTCACCCTGTCCTGCACCATGGCGCCGACCACGACAGCCGGCGTGGGATACAGGGCCAGTCTGGAGCCAATATTTCGTTTCATGGGCACTTTCCTCCTTGCACAACGCTTGTGCCTTTTGGGTACCGACAGGGGGGCACAGCCCGGGCGCACTGCCTGCCCCAGCTTGTGCACGGATCCTACGATTCCATGGTCTCCTTCACCCGGCCAAGGAGCCCGGGGATGTCCAGCTGCTGCGGGCACTTGGGAAGACAGGCGCCGCATCCGTCGCAGGACGAGGCCGGATCCCCGCGCTGTATGGGAGACATGGAGACCGTATAGTCGGCCCTGGCACGCTTGATGTTCTGATGGGCCAGGTAGTTGTTGTAGACATAGGCAAAGATGTAGCCAATGGCCACGTTGCGGGGACAGGGGATGCACTGGTAGCAGCCCGTGCAGTCGATGTGGCCCGGCAGGGAGCGGTAGGCGGCAATGGCCCGTCCCAGGGCCTCGCGCTCGGCCGTTGTGAGCATGCCCGGCGCCGCCCTGGCCGCATAGGAGAGGTTCTCCTCCACATCCTTCAGGGAGCCCATGCCGCTCACAGTGACGCTCACTTCCGGGATGTCCCACAGATAGTCCAGGGCCCATTCCGCATCCGGCTTCACAATGCCCGTGGAGGACAGGGCATCGTGCATGGGCTTAGGCAGATTGGCCAGCAGGCCCGTGCGCACGGGCTTCATGATGGCCACGCCCATGCCGCTGGCAGCCGCGTACCTGGGGCCCAGGACGCCGGCCTCGTACTCGTAGTCCAGATAGTTGTGCTGGATGAGGCAGAAGTCCCAGGCAGGGGTGGCTTCCACCACCTGCTTGAAAAGCCGCAGGCTGTCATGAAAGGAAAAGCCCATGTAACGGATCTTGCCCTGGGCCTTGAGCTTCTCCATCTTCTCGATGAGGCGGAAGGGCACAACCCGCGTGCTCCAGCCCCGGTGCATGATCATGTGGATGTGGTAGAAATCAATGACATCCGTGCCTATGGCCCGGCGCGACTCGTCAAAGAACTTCTCGAAGTCCTCGGGCCGCTCCATGATCCACCAGGGCGACTTGGAGGTCACATAGACCCTGTCCCGCCAGCCGCCGGCCAGGGCCCTGCCCACGGCAAGCTCGCTCTGGCCGCCCAGGTAGACTCGGCCTGTGTCGATATAATTAACCCCGCCCTCTATGGCCCTGTGCACCATGGCCACGGTCTGATCAAAATCCACCTTGCCGTCCTTCATGGGCAGGCGCAGCATGCCGAAGCCTAAGGCCGAGACCATGCGGCCTGTCTGGCCCATGGGGCGGTAGCGCATGGCAGGATTGTAGTTGAGGATGGTCAGGCCCGACTGATCCGGCAGGCCCGAACCCTGATCCTGAGCCTGTGCCCCTGCGGGCTTCAGGGCTGACCCTGCTGCCGCAAGCAGAAGCGATCCTTTCAGAAAATGTCGTCTGTTCATGTCTGCTCCCCGAGCATCGGGGCTGTGTGCCCCGGTTTGTTGCCGTTGTGCCCGGCCACAAGGCGTGCTGCCTGCAGCCCTTTCTATACCCCTCCCTGCCAGCCCGGGACAGTCGGCATTTCTTGCAGATATTTGCCCAAAACTGCAGGCACTGCGCTGTTCGTGCAGAATGTCCTCCAAGACAAGACTCCGGGACAGGACTCCGGGAGAGGAAGGCGCACAAGGTGCAGGCTTTCCGCCTGTTTTGCCTTTTGGCTGGTCTCGTGCTATTGCCCTTTTCGTGCGGGGCCCCAGGGAGCCCCTTCTGCGGCCGGTCCTGTTTCAGGCACCCTGGTTCCTTTCGGATCGTCCGGCCCTCCTTTCCCCTGCAAGGTGTGTGCATGTCTGATCATCCGTCGCTTCTCGAGGAGCATGGAGCTCCCGAACAACCTGCCGCCGTGCACGTGCCGCTGCCCGAGCGCCTGCGGCCGGAGAGCATGGATCTGTTCCTTGGACAGCCCCATCTCGAAAAGCGCATTCATGCGCTGCTTGGCGCCAAAAATCTGCCAAGCCTGCTCTTTTTCGGGCCGCCCGGCTGCGGCAAGTCCACCATTGCCATCCTGCTCGCCAAGTCCACGGGCAGGCCCTTTCGGCGCGTCTCTGCGCCCGAGGCCGGCATCACCCAGCTCAGGCGCCTGCTTGAGGGCGTCAACCTCCTTATTCTCGACGAGCTGCACCGCTTCTCCAAAGCCCAGCAGGACTTCTTCCTGCCCCTGCTCGAAAGCGGCTCCCTGACCCTGCTGGCCACGACCACGGAAAACCCGTCCTTTTCCGTGACCCGCCAGCTCCTCTCCAGGCTCAGCGTGCTGCGCCTGCGGCCCCTGGATCTGCCGGAGCTCCTGGAGCTCGCCCGCCGCGGGGCCGCCCAGATGGGCTGCGAGCTGAACGACGACATTCTGGGCATGCTCTGCGATCAGTCCCGGGGCGACGCCAGGGCGCTTCTGAACCTGGTGGAATACGTGGCCTCCCTGCCCGGCAAAAAGGAGGATCCCGAGGCCGTGAAGGCCGTTTTGCCGGACATCATCAACCGCCACGACAAGAGCGGGGACAGCCACTACGAGCTGGCCTCGGCCCTCATCAAGTCCATCAGAGGATCGGATCCCGATGCCGCCCTCTACTATCTGGCCTGCCTGCTGGAGGGCGGCGAGGATCCGCGCTTCATCTGCAGGCGCCTCATTCTCTCGGCCTCCGAGGACGTCGGCCTGGCCGACCCCAGGGCGCTGGGCATGGCCGTGGCCTGCCAGCAGGCTGTGGAATTTGTGGGCATGCCCGAGGGCTTCATTCCCCTGGCCGAGACCGTGACCTACCTGGCCCTGGCCCGCAAGAGCAATTCCAGCTACGCCGCCTTCCTCAATGCACGCGATCTTGTGCGCAAGCAGGGGCCCCTGCCCGTGCCCCTGCACCTGCGCAATCCCACCACCGAGCTGCAGAAGCAGTGGGGCTACGGTCGCGGCTACAAGTATCCCCACAACGCCCCCGAGGGCTGGGTGCCCCAGCGCTACCTGCCCGAAGGCGTGGCCCTGGAGCACTTCTACGTGCCAAAGGACAATGGCGAGGAACCCCGCCTCACCCAGTGGTGGAAGCGCAAGCACCGCCGCTCCTGACCGTCCCGGCCATCCCGACAATACTGGTCCCGACAGTCCCGACAATACTGGCAGGGACGGCACGCGTTCCCCTCCTGTGCCTGGGCACACAGAACGCCCGCTCTCTTCCGATCATCAACTTCTTTTGCACAACCAGCAGCATCACTATGGAACAATTCGATCCCGGCATTCTGCTCAACCGCTTTCCCAGAGACACCTATGTCTCGCCCTTCTTTGTCCCCGGGCTCTTCACGCGGACCTTTCCCTCTTTAAGCTTCTATGCGCGCATCTTTCTTGGCACCACCCACTGGCTCACCTCCAGGGCGGCCAAGGGGCTGTGCGACGATGCGGCCTGGTGCTATGCCAGCGCCTGGATCCTCGAGGATGTGGAGCGCACGGGCATCCGTGTCCATGTGACGGGCCTGGATCACTTCAATGCGGTCAAGGGTCCCTGCGTCATTGTGGCCAACCACATGAGCACCCTGGAGACCTATCTTCTGCCCTGCATGCTGCGCCCGCGCTTCCCCGTGACCTTCATCGTCAAGAGAAGCCTGGTGGAAATGCCCTTCTTTGGCGCCGTCATGCGCTCCCGCGACCCCGTGGTCGTAGACCGCAAGAACCCCAGGGAAGACCTGGCCACCATCCTGCGCGAGGGCTGCGATCGCTTAAGCAGGGGCATCTCGGTCATCGTCTTCCCCCAGTCCACCCGCACCCTGCACATTGATCCCAAGCACTTCAATACCATCGGTGTCAAGCTCGCCCGCAAGGCCAATGTGCCCGTGGTGCCCCTGGCCCTCAAGACCGATGCCTGGGGAGCTGGCAGGAAGATCAAGGAACTTGGCAAGATACGCCCGGACAATGATGTCATCTTCCGCTTCTTCCCGCCGGTCACGGTGGAAGGATCGGGCCATGCCGAGCACAAGGCCATCCTGGAAGCCATTTCCTCCACCCTGCACTACTGGGAATGGCGGCAGAAGGAAAAGGACGAGGGCAGGCAGGTGCCGCCCCTGCTGGATCCCGATTTCACCCTGCCGACCATAGAACGCTGACACAGGAACAGGGGGCCTGCGGACGTCTTTCTTCGAGGAAGAGCATGCCGCATGGCCCCCTGCTGTTTTCGCTGTTTTCGCTGCCCCTGCCCCAGGGGTCCTGTACAAAAAAAAAGACAGGGATTCCAGACTCTTTTGTGATCTGTACCCTGTCCGGATCCCCCACAGGACCCCGTTTGGGAGTTCTTTCGGTCCAGCAAGCATTCAACCTGCCTGCATCATTAAAGAATTTTGCCTTTCAGCTTGTGACGCTTGCACATATTATGCACATATCAAACGCTTCAGGGGCCGCAAGCATGGTATCACAGACGCAGGGAAAAATGTCAAGGACGCGATCCGCTTTCGGGTCCCAGTTTTCTGTTCCCTGCTCCCTGTTCCCTGTTCCATGGACAGGCAGGGCGTTCACCAGAACGTATACAGGGACGGCCCGCAAGCTCGACAGGCTGGCCGACCAGTTGGCCACGGAGATGATTCTGCCGGCTGACTGTGTCCGGCTGCTGGCCGGTGGAACGGCCTCCATTGGCCAGATGGCACGTCTCTTCGATGTGTCCGCAAGGGCCATGGAGCTTCGCCTGCAGCGGCTTGGCATTGGATCTTCCGTGCTGTTCGCCTGACAGAAGGGCGCCCTGCCGAAGAGAGTCCTGTCGCAGGGAGCCCTGCCCTGAATCACCGCCATGACAGGGTCAGAGGACACGTTCCAAAGGCCAGAACCGCCTTTCCCGCACCCGGACCATGCCGGACAGACAGGTTATGGCGCGCACCAGCCTTGTGCAGGGTCTTCCCGCGACCGGGAACCATGCGGCTGCCCGTGCGGGGCATCAGACCGGAAAGGGCATGCGGCCAGCCCCGGCACAGCGTGCGTGCCCTAGCCCCCCATCAGCTTCAGGGTGGCCCTGGCCAGTTCGGAGCAGGGGTTGCCAAGGGGTTCCAGCACCTCAAAGTGGTTGTATTCCTCCAGCACAAGGGTCTGCACGCTGCGTCCCCCTGCCCTGCATGCCCGGGCAAAGTCGTCCGTCTGGCGGATGAATTCCGGCGTTTCCAGCGAGCCCCTGACCAGAAGGAGCGGGGCATTGAGGCGATCCACATGCCGCTGCGGGCTCAGCGCCTCCTCGATCTCGTCGGTGATGTGCACATAGCTGCTTCTGCAGGACAGGCGCACGGGCTTCAGATTGTACATGCCGCTGCAGCACATGCCACCCTTGAGGACAGTGGCCGGAAGCCCGTACTGCGTCCAGTCCGTGGCAAGCAGCACGGCTGTCAGATGGGCCCCGGAGGAATGCCCGCTGATGTAGAGACGATCCCTGTCCAGGCCAAGGCTGTCGGCGCTGGCGTACACAAAGCGCACCAGCCGGCGCAGCTGGCCTGCGAGATAGCCCAGATCCCCGTCCGCGTCCTCCACAGAGGAAAAATCCGGCAGAACGCAGGCGATGCCTGCCTGGACAAAGGGCGCTGCCACAAAGCTGTAGTCCCTGGCCGTGCCCGACTTCCAGGCGCCGCCGTGGATGAAGATGTGCACCGGCGCCCTGCCCTCTCCGGCCCTGAAGAGATCCAGGGCCTCGACCATCTGCCGGCCGTAGGGGATGCGCTCGGGCTCTCCCAGCAGGCGTCGTGTCCAGGCGCTGGTCAGGGCATAGCGCCTGCTCACCTGCGCCCAGTTGGCCGCATAGACACTCTGGGTGTAGGCGGCATCCAGCTCCTTCTGCGTCATGTTCATCCAGACCTCCGGCTCTGCCGCATGGGCCATTGTGGTGCCGGCAAGGCCGGCAGCCGCAAGGGAGCCCGCCTTCAGAAACGCTCTTCTGTCCATGTGGGGTCCTCCATGTGGATTCCTTGTCTGCCGCCTGCCTGCGCGGACGCACGCCGGATCAGCATGATGGATCAATCCGAGGCAGTCCTGCCCGGGCCGTCCGGGGCAGGATCCTGGCCAGCCTAGGATTTGGCCGGCTCAGGCGCCTGCGTGTTTTCCCACCAGTCTGCCGCCCAGTCCAGCAGCTCGGCCGCTGCCGTGAAGGCGCCGGTCTTGACCGGCACCCCGTGCTCGTCCAGCTCCAGCCTGTGCAGCAGGGCCAGGGCCGGAGCATAGATGCTCTTTTTGCCCCTGTCCTCCACCGTCACTTCCAGCCAGAAGCTGCGGCCGCAGACAAGCTTCGGGTCCTTTGCCTGCTTGTTCGGCTGATCCGGCTGGCCCTTGTCCGCATCCTGGGCCTGCACAAGCTCCGCAAAGTCGGGCCGGCCTGCGGCTTGTTCAAAGTCCCGGGCAAGCTGAATCAGAAAGTCGCCCACTTCCCCGGGCTGCAGGGCAAAGGTCTCGGGGTAGGGAAAGTCCCCGGGCTTCTCGACGACCCACTTCTCGAAGCGGCCCCACTCGTCCCTGGGCTTGTTCTTGCGCAGTTCCTCCCAGTCCGGCGGCGTCTGGCAGAGGATGGTCGTCCTGCGGCGCACGTCGGCCATGGCGGAAAAGAGGGCTCGTACCCTGAGCAGGAGATCCAGGTGTTCTTCGGGCACAAAGTTCAGAGCCAGGCCGTTGGTGCGGCAGGCCTCGAAGCACATGGCCCTGCTGCGCAGGCCTTTCGGCACAAATTCCAGGGCTGCCCCGTCCACGCGCAGGGCCGTGCGGCAGAGATCCTCGTCGCGCAGGGCATCCGGCACATACTGCAGGGAACGGCTGTTCTGCTCCAGGGCAGTGAGGCAGACCGAGCGGTCGCGGGTCTCGTCCGGCACATACTGCAGGGCCAGGCCGTTGCGGCGCAGGGCCAGCCGGCACACGCTCGCCGAGCGCAGGTGCATGGGCACAAACTGCAGGGCCAGGCCATTGCTGCGCACGGCCTTCTGGCACAGGTACATGTCGCGTGCCGCCTCGGGCACATACTGCAGGGCCAGGCCGTTCTGCTTCAGGGCCAGGGTGCAGAACTCCCTTGTGCGCTCCTCTTCGGGCACGCGGTCAAGCTGCATGCCGTCGCGCTCAAGCACGCGCAGGCGCTTGGCGTGCAGCTCGCGGGCCTGGATTTCCTCCTCGCTGAGCCCTGCCTCACCGTTCCCTGCCTGATCTGCCGGATCTGCCTGATCGGGCTGATCGGGCTGTTCGTCCATGTCCAGCTGTGCGTTGTCCGTGGCGTGTTCCTCGGTCGTTCCCATGCTCTCTCCGTCTCGCAACATGTATGTCGCTGTTTTTTGTCGCACTATTCTGTCGCAATGTCCTGTCGCACAGGCGACTGAACGAATCAGTTCGGTTCCGTGCACTGGCAGATCCAGCGCAATGTCCTGCCCTCTATGCCCAGGGATTCCAGGCCCAGGGTATTGGGCCGCTCGCCAAGGTAGCTGAAGCAGATGGTCTGGCCTTCCTGCACCATGGACTGGCAGGATTCGTCGTCATTGGCAAAGAAGAAGTCGCCCATGTCCTCGCCGTTTTCATCCGTGAACCACACGTGGTTCACGCTGGTCACGGGCGAGGAATAGCGGCTCACCGTCCCGCAGAGGATCTGCGACTTCTGCAGGGCGGACTTGCGCACCTGCTCCAGCTGCGAGGGGGCGTCGTTCACGTCGGCAGGCATGCGGGCCTCTATGGGCACGCCAATGCTGTTGGCAAAGACCACGACCTCCTGGGCCGTCCTGTTGCGGATCCAGCCGTTCTTGACCATGTAGGCCCACTTGTCCGCCTTCAGGGCGTTGAAAATGGGTACAATGTAGGCAAGGCCGCCGCTCCTGCTGAGCTTCTGGTATTCCTGCTGCCCCGCCTCGTGCACGGCCTGATGGATGCTGGCATCAAAGTCGTAGCCGACCCTGGCAAAGGCCCTGGACCAGACGCCGACCATTTCCTCCATGGGCACGTTGCCGTAATTGTCCGCATAGACACTGTCCTGGAAGACGGCCTGGGTCACTGCCTCGTCAAAGGCCCTGGGTATGGGATACTGCAGATTGAGCACGCCGGCAGCCTGGCTGGCCTGGGCGGTCAGAAGCATCAGGAGGGCAAGGGACGCAAGGGAAAGGGTGTGACATGAGGGACGCTGCATGGGATCTACCGTAGAACTGACGCAAGGGAGGAGCAGCAGAAGAGCTGCAGAAGAGCTGCAGAAGAGCTGCAGAAGATGCGCTGCACAGGGGCACACGGCGTGACTGAGCAGACAGGGGCCGGAGAAGGAAAAACAGGGGCTGCAGGGGACTGCAGATCAGGCAGGGAGTGTAGCCATGCCCGGAACACCTGTCAAGAAGGAGACCTGCAAAACAGCAGGGACTCATTGCAGAAAACAGCAAAAGCGCTGGCAAGAGAACAGGACAGGCCTGTCAGAAAACATCCTCTCCGAGTTCTTGAAGGAAGGCTGTCTTTTTTACAGTGCACTTCCGACGTGCAGTCTTCTGCAGTACAGAAACGAAGAAATAAAATGACATTGAATTGCATGTTTCCTGTCTTGTGCCCTCCCCTTCATGCAGGCATGTTCCCGAAGGCTTTGCCCAGGTCGCTTCAGGCGGCAGGGGTCATCAAAAAAATCCTGCCGGCAGGAAGCCCGAAACAGGAGACCAGGAGGACAGGGCGCCATCCTTTTTTTTCGCAAGCCTCTTTACCCTGGTTCGGGGAAGCGTATTCTTCTCCTCACGCTGCGTCAGAGCAAAAGACGAGCCTGTGTGGTGGCACGCCAGAAAGGGCGTTCCCGGGAAGTGTGGTGCAAAGAGTCCCGGGCCATGTGCCGCACCCGCAGCAAGGGCTCTGACCGGCAGCCCTCACAAACATTTTTTTCGGGGTCGGATTCCCTGCAGAGGAAGGCCGCAGCCCCAAGGTAGGTTGTATGTCCCAAAACCGTCTAACTCACGACCCTGTATACAAGAAGCTCTTCAGCGATCCAGAAATGGTGAAATCGCTCCTGGAAGAGTTTGTTCCTGACGCCTTTGTCCAGGAACTGGACTATTCAACGCTGAACCGCTGTTCTGGCAACTATGTAACCGACGATTTGCGTGAACGTCACAGCGATATTGTCTGGCGAGTTGGCTGGAAAAATGGCACGTACTGCTATATTGTGATCCTGCTGGAATTTCAGAGCAGGACAGATCACTGGATGGCTCTGAGGATGCTTGCCTATACGGCACTTCTGCTACAGGATCTTGTAAAAACAGAACAAATTTCCTCTGAGCATACATTGCCTGCAGTTTTTCCCATTGTCCTCTATAACGGTCTCAGACCATGGAGTGCTCCCAGGGACATGTTCACTCTGTACGGCCCCATGCCAGAAAGTGTGCGACAGTATTGTCCCCGTCAGCGTTATCTACTTATTGATGAAAATCGGATAACTGAAGCCCAGCTTGCACAGAGCATAGGTCTGTCTGGTTATCTCTTCAAACTTGAGCGCTCCAAAAACATTGATGTGACACGTCAATTTATCAAGGAGATAATACTACGTTTTAAGGAAAAATATAGTGGGAGCCTCAAGGTAATTGCCGAATGGCTTTCGCATATTCTTTCTGTAAAGGCAAACATAACTGAAAAAATTCATGAAATAAACGATCTACAGGAGATAGAGACCATGCTGGAAGAAAATGCAGCCAACTGGAAGTACGAATATATTGATTTGGGACGCAAGGAAGGACGCAAGGAAGGACGCCTGGAAAGCGCCCAGGACAGTGTCCTGAGGCTGCTGGAGGTGCGTTTTGGTGCCGTGCCCGCAGCCGTGAGAACGTCTGTACAAGCCATTTCCAGTCTGGATATGGCCAAGGACCTGCTCACTGTTGCCTATCGCGCAAGAGACATGCAGGATTTCGAGCAGATCCTTGCGAAGAGCATAGGGTAAGGATAGTCAGGAAAACCAGGACGTTCTTTCTATCGTAGTGCGCCTGTGCGCGCAGGAAGGCCGCTGTCTGCCGATACAGCGGCCTTCTCTCCAGACTCGCACACGCCCCCTGCTGCACAGGCCGTGCCCCCAGGAAACCGGGAAGCACGTCCCACGAGAGACGTGAGGAGACGACAGCCCTGGCAGCAGGGACAGCAGACAGCAGGGGCCAATGGCACGCTTTCAGGCAGGAAAGCGCTGTGCGGGGGCCCGCTGCCGTCTCCGGTCCTCCACTCCTCCCGCCCACTCTTCTCATCCACTCATCTTCCCCTCTCCGTTGGGCCCTCACCGCTGCGCCCTGTCCCCTGTGCGATCGCCCCTTGTCCCGGCCTGCCTCTTTGCGTATCCTTGGGACGCTTCAAGGCCTTCTCCCCTTCATTCCCCCTTCAACCTCCTCGGGTCGCAGCCCCTTGCCGGTGTGCCAGGCCTGCAGAGAACATGGTGCAGCAGTGAGAGTCCACCTTTTTCTTCAGGGACCGCACGGTCCCTTTTTCAGGCGGCTTGGCCTGGCCCTGCTCGAACGACAGGACAGGGTCATACGAGTGAACTGCTGCGGCGGCGATGTGGCAGACTGGCCCTGGCCCAAAACCCGGGTCTTCACCCGCGACTCCGTGCAGTGGAGCCGGTGGATTGCCGGACTCATGGACACGGAAGGCGTGACGGACCTCCATGTCTTTGGGGACTGGCGGCCCCTGCACAGGGAAGCCGTCCTGCTGGCCAGGCTCAGGGGACTGCACGTCTGGGCCTATGACGAGGGCTATCTGCGCCCGGACTACATCACCATGGAGGCAGGCGGCGTCAACGGCCTCTCCTCCCTGCCCACCACACGGGACGACATGACGGCCCTTGCGGCCACCTGCCAGGCTGCGCCTGTGCCCTACCGGGTGGGACGGGTGCAGACGGCCAAGACCTGGCGGGCCATTGGCCACTATGCGGGCACGATCTTCATGTGGCCCTTCTTCCGCCATTTCCAGACCCACAGGCCGCAGAGCGCAAGCCACGAGGTCTGGGGCTGGTTTCTCAGGGTGCTCACCCGCTCCTCGCGGCGCAAGCGGTCCATCAGGGCGCTCAGGGCGGCCTACCGCTCCCGTGCGCCCTACTTCATCTTTCCCCTGCAGCTGGACTCGGACTCGCAGGTGCGGCGCTACTCGCCCTACAGCGGCATGAAGGAAGCCATTGCCTGCGTTGTCACCTCCTTCTCCAGGCATGCGCCCGGGGAGTACCATCTGCTCATCAGAAACCACCCCCTGGACAACGGCCTCATTGACTATGCCGCCTTCATCGACGCCTTTTCCCAGGCCTGCGGCGTGCACGATCGCGTCCATTTCGTGGAGGGCGCCAAGGCGCGCAAGATGATGGACAAGAGCACGGCCGTGGTGGTGCTCAACTCCACGGTGGGCATTTCCGCCCTGCAGCAGGGCAAGCCCGTCTACTGCGTGGGCACGGCCATCTATGCCATGGCAGGCCTTGCCGTCTGCAAGAACGAGATGTCCCTGGACGAATTCTGGACCCGTCCCCGCAGGCCGGACCGCCAGACCCTGGCAGACTTTGAGCGCCTCCTGAAGGCAAAGGCCCTGGTCAACGGCAGCTTCTACACGAAGGACGGCATAGAAGTGGCCATACAGGGCGTCCTTGCCCGTCTGGACGAGGCAGGAGATCCCGTGGGCAGGGCTCCTGAAGCACTTCCCGAAGAACTTCCCGAAGAACCCTGAAAGAAGCATCACGAACCTGATCCTGTTCCAATGGAGGCCGGCAAACCCCGGAACAGCCAGGCTCGCTCGCAGCAAGCAAAAAAAACAGCTGCAACGTCAGCACGGTCCCATTGCATTCCTGGAGCAGACGCCCTTGCGCAGGGGCGTGCGGCCCTGTCCCGCAGACCTTCCTCATGCCTGGTTCCATGCGCAGCAAACGAGGCACAGCATCCTGTTTGACTGAACAATCAGCAATAATGGCACGATCTTGGCACCGCATTTTTTGCGAATCGCATAAAGAATAGCAAGACACTTGTCTTCCTTGTCCTCCACGAAAAATTCCGTACCTGCTTGTGAAAAAAAGTATGGTCATGCAGCCCAGATGGCAGGGACATCTTGTAACATCACGATTTTCTGGTATTCCTGACAAGTATAGCCCAAAAGAACAACAATCTATTTTACGCGCAGGCTTTCTGGTGGCATAGAAAATCAGTTGCTGACCTTGACTGGTCTGAAAAAGAATTTCACAGTACTTTTCACATGAGGAGTCACGCATGAACCTTCTGCACCCCCTGCATGCTCTGCAGAAAACCCTGTTTGCCGGCGTACTGGCCAGTTCCGTGGTCCTGGGCGCCTGGCAGGGCGACGTCCTGGCCGCGCCGGTCAAGGACACCCTGAATTTCGTGAACTACCGCGACGTTCGCGACCTGAACCCCCATCTCTATGCCGGCGAGATGTATGCCCAGGAAATGCTCTACGAGACCCTGATCGACATCACCGCCGACGGCTTCAAGCCCTGCCTTGCCGAGAGCTGGACCATTTCCGAGGACGGCAAGGTCTATACCTTCAAGATCCGCAAGGGAGTGACCTTCCACGACGGCACGGTGTGCGACGCCTTTGCCATCAAGGCCAACTTTGATGCCATTCTGGAAAACAGGGCCCGCCATACCTGGCTGGAAATGATGCATCTGCTGGAAAAGATCGAGGCTCCGGACGCCGAGACCTTCAAAATCTACATGAAGGCCCCCTACTGGCCCATGCTCATCGAACTGGGCGTGACCAGGCCCTTTGCCATGATTTCTCCCAAGGCCATGAAGAACGGCTCCACCAAGGACGGCGTCAAGGCCTTCATCGGCACAGGCCCCTACAAGCTGACCAAGGTGGTGACGGACGAGTACGCCGTCTTTGAGGCCAACGAAAACTACTGGGGCGACAAGCCGAAGATCAAGCGCATCGTCGTCAAGGTCATTCCCGACAACCAGACCCGCATCCTGGCTCTGGAAAAGGGCGAAATCGACCTCATCTGGGGCAAGAACATGCTGGATGCCGATGCCCTGAACAAGTACAAGGACAGCAAGGAATTCAAGACCGCCCTCTCCTCTCCCACCTCCACGCGCCAGATCGTGCTCAACGGCCAGAATCCCATTCTGGCTGACATCAATGTCCGCAAGGCCCTGCAGCATGCCACCAACCGCGTGGCCATTGCCAAGGGCGTGTTCCACGACACCGAGCCTGCGGCCGACACCCTCTATGCCCGCTCCATCCCCTACTGCAACATCGATCTTGAGCCCTACAAGTACGACATGAAGAAGGCTGCCGAGATTCTTGATGCGGCCGGCTGGAAGATGGGCGAAGACGGTGTGCGTGCCAAGGACGGCAAGCGCATGGAACTTGGCCTGCTCTACAACAGCAACAGCGTCACCGAAAAGACCATTTCCGAATATTTGCAGCACGAATACGGCAAGCTTGGCATCAAGGTCTCTCTTCGCGGCGAAGAAGAACAGTCCTACAGGGACAACATGAAAAACGGTCTTTTCGACATGATCTTCAATATTTGCTGGGGTATGCCCTATGATCCCCAGTCCTCCATGGCCGCCATGCGCCAGCGCGTGTACGGCGACTATGCCGCCCAGCTCTCCCTGCCCGACAAGAAGGAAATAGATGCCGCCATCACCGAAATCATGTCCTCCACGGACATGAAGCGCAGGCAAGAGCTCTTCACCTACGCCCTGACCCACCTGCACAACGACGCCATCTACATTCCCCTGACCTACGAGACCAACAAGGCGCTCTTCAACGCCAGACTCAAGGGTGTGGGCTTCACCCAGACCCAGTACGAGGTCCCCTTCACCAAAATGTACTTTGAAGAGGGCAAGTAGTTCCGCTTCTTCCCCAGGGGTTTTGTTCCGGCCAGTCTCTTCCTCCCCCTGTCCGTGAACGCCGTCAATACAGGTCTGGCCTGTCCCGGCCCCTGGGGAGAGCCGGCCTGGAGGTGTCCGGTCCTCTCCCGGTGGACCGAACACCTCCTCCTTTTTGCCCTTTCGCCTTCTGCTCCTTCCCCTTGCCCCCTCCCCGGGGCCCTGCCCATGGAACATTTTGTACGTACCGGACACGGCCTGCATGGCCCTCTGCAGGATGCCTGCATGACTTTTGTGCACGACTCGCGCCCGCTAACCCTCTTCCCTTTGTGGGCCTCCTGACAGCCCCCACGCGGAATTTGTGATGAAAAACTATGTGATCATGCGCCTGCTGGCGACCATTCCGCTGCTGCTGGCCATATCCTTTCTCTGCTTTGTCTTCATCAACCTGATCCCCTCGGATCCTGCCGAAGTGGCCCTGCGCATCCGCCAGACGCCCATCATCACCGAGGAACTCATTGCCCAGACCAGAGAAGAACTCGGACTCAACGATCCCTTCCTGGTGCGCTACGCCACCTGGCTCTGGGACTGTCTGCACTTCGATCTCGGCATCAGCTACACCAACCCGGCCCGCACCGTGCTTGGCGAAATCGGCCGCTGCCTGCCGGCCACCCTGGAGCTGGCCGGCCTTTCCCTGGTCTACGTCATCGTGCTCAGCCTGCCCATCGGTTTTTTGAGCGCCGTCTACAAGGACACCTGGTTTGACCGCATCATGCGCGGCCTGGTCTTTGCCGGCACGGCCATGCCCGTCTACTGGGTGGGCCTGCTGCTCATCTGGATCGTCAGCATCAAGATGGACCTTCTGCCCACGAGCGGTTACGGCGGCTTCTCGAGTCTCATCCTGCCGGCCTTTACCGTGGCCTTGAGCTACATCTCCACCTACATCCGCCTCATCCGCAACAACATGCTGGAGAACATGCGCGAGGACTACGTGCTCTATGCCCAGGCCCGCGGCCTGAAGCAGCGCGCCATCCTGGTCCGCCACATTCTCAAGAACTCCCTGCAGTCCTGCGTGACGGCCATCGGCATGAGCATTCCCCAGCTCATCTCCGGCACCATCGTGGTGGAAAACGTCTTTGCCTGGCCCGGCGTGGGCCGTCTGTGCATTGCCTCCATCTTCAACCGCGACTACCCAGTCATCCAGGCCTACGTGCTGCTGGTGGGCGTGCTCTTCGTCTTCTTCAACCTCTTTTTCGACATCCTGCAGTATGCCGCAGACCCACGCCTGCGTGAAAGGAAGAACTGATGCTCCAGCAACTCTTCAGAAGTCCCATGGCCCTGCTGTGCATGGCCATCATCTTCATCACGGCCCTGCTGGGCATCTTCGCCCCCTGGGTCGCGCCCAATGACCCCTATGCCAACGACATCCTCAACAAGTTTGCAGGACCGTCCTGGCAGTACCCCCTGGGCACCGATCAGCTCGGCCGCTGCGTCTTCTCGCGCATGCTCTTCGGCATCCGCCCCACCCTCTTTCTCTCCCTTTTGACCATGCTCGGCACCATCGGCATTGGCGTGGTCATGGGCATCACGGCCGGCTACTTCCGCGGCACGGTGGATGAAATCATCATGCGCGTGGTCGACGTCATGCTCTCCTTCCCGAGCCAGATCATCATCCTGGCCGTGGTGGCCCTGCTCGGCGTGGACATCCGCAACGTGGTGCTGGCCTCCATCTTCATCAAGTGGGCCTGGTACGCCCGCATGATCCGCACGGCCACCATCAAGTATACGTCCATGAACTTTGTGCTCTTCTCCCGCAGCATAGGCTCGGGCAACTTCTTCATCCTGACACGGCACATGCTGCCCTGCATTGCCGCCGAGCTCGCCGTGCTGGCCTCCCTGGACACGGGCTGGGCCATTCTCAACATCTCCACCCTCTCCTTCCTGGGCCTTGGCGTGCAGGCGCCCACACCGGAATGGGGCGCCATGCTCAACGAGGCCAAGAACGTCATGGTCTCCAACCCCGAACAGATGATTGTCCCGGGCCTTGCCGTTGTGGTGCTGGTCGGCGCCTGCAACATGCTGGGCGACTGCCTGCGCGACGCTCTGGATCCCAAGGCGGTGCGCCAATGAGTATCATCACCACAACTCCAGTCGAAGAATCTCCGCTCCTGCAGGTTCGCGATCTCTCCGTCTCCTTCCTTGACGGCAAGAAGAAGCACCTTCTTGTGGACAGGGTCAGCTTTTCCGTGCAGGCCGGCCAGTGCCTGGGCATCCTGGGCGAGTCCGGCAGCGGCAAGAGCATGACCTGCAAGGCCGTACTGGGCCTTCTGGACAAGAACTTCGAGGTGACCGGCAGCTCCCTCTTTGACGGCGGCGAGCTCATCGGCGCCAACCCGGAAAAGCTGCGCCGCATGCGCGGAAGCAAGATAAGCGTGGTCCTGCAAAACCCCATGTCCTGCTTTGATCCGCTCTACCGCCTGGGCGAGCAGATGGAAGAGACCATTGCCGAGCACATGGCCCTCTCGGCAAAGGCCATGCGCTCCATGATGGTGGACATCCTCACCCTCATGCGCATCAGGGACCCGGAAGACGTGCTGCGCAAGTACCCGCATCAGCTCTCCGGCGGCATGCTGCAGCGCATCATGATTGGCCTGGCCATCAGCCTGGATCCCGAGCTCATCATTGCCGACGAGCCCACCACGGCCATCGACTCCATCAGCCAGTACTCCATCATGCAGGAGTTTGTGCGCATCAAGAAGGCCGGATCCGTGGCCATGATCTTCATCTCCCACGATTTGGGCGTGCTCTCCCTCATTGCGGACAAGGTCATTGTCATGCACAGGGGCAGGGCCGTGGAAGAAGGCACGGCCGAGTCCGTCTTTGCCAGTGCAAAGGATCCCTATACCCACCACCTCATCAGCCAGCACAAGGCCGTCATGGACCGCTTCCTCAAGGCCATTCATGCCGGCAGGCAGGGAGAAGTCGCATGAGGACACTGCTCGAAGCACGCGACATCCGCGTTTCCTTCAAGAAGGAAAACCAGACCAGACTCTTTGGCAACGAGCGCCAGCAGGTGCTGCGCGGCATCAGCCTGCACCTTGAGGAAGGCGAGTGCCTGGGCATCATCGGCGAGTCCGGCAGCGGCAAGAGCACCCTTGGCCGTGTGCTCTCCGGCCTCCTCGAGCCCGAGTCGGGAACCATCACCCTGGACGGCCAGGATCTCTACGGCCGCCACACGAGAGCCGAGGCCCGGGCCCTCAGGCACATGCTCTCCGTGGTCTTCCAGGACTACACCTCCTCCACCAACCCGCGCTTCAGGGTCTCATCCATCATTGGCGAATCCCTGCGCGCCCTGGAGCATGCCACAGGGGAGCGCATCGACAGAAAGCGCCGCGTGGCCGAGCTGCTCGATCAGGTGGGCCTGCCGGCGAGCTTCGCCATCCGCTACCCCCACGAGCTCTCGGGCGGCCAGCTGCAGCGCGTGTGCATAGCCAGGGCCCTGGCCATCCGGCCGCGCATCATCCTGCTCGACGAGGCCATCAGCTCCCTGGACGCCTCCACCCAGGTGCAGGTCATGGACCTGCTGGCAGACCTGCGCAGGGAACTCTCCCTCTCCTACCTCTTCATCACCCACGATCTCACCAGCATCACCTATCTGTGCGATCGCGTCATCTTCATGAACCAGGGCGAGATCGTGGAGCAGGTGGACGACATCTCGAAGATTGCCGCCATCAGTTCTCCCTATGCCCGCCAGCTCCTCGAAGCGGTCATGGGCATTGGCTGCGAGCACGGATCCGGTTCGGAAGCGGAAGAACCGGGCCCCGACGCTTCCGTCGCGGCCTGACCGGGCCCCGCAGCCCCCTTTTTGAGGGTCGTGGTTCCTGGCGGCGCCCCCTTGAGGCCGTTTGCCTCAAGGGAGCGCGCCAGGGACGCGCCGCAAGCTGCAAACCGGCCACCTTCTTTCAAACAGCCTTTTTCCCCAGGGCACGCCTTTTCCCTGAACAGGCCTTTTCCCAAATCAGCCCCCACACGTCACCTTTCACCAACGACCGGCATGACCACAGCGCACTCTTCCGCAGCATCGCACGCCGCAGCCAGGCCCGCAGAACCGCTCACCCAGCGCCGCTACGCCCGCATCCTTGTGCCCTTTGTGCTCTCCACGGCCACCCAGCCCCTGCTCGGAGCCGTGGACACGGCCGTCATGGGGCACATGTCCGATCCTTACTACATAGCCGGCGTGGCCGTGGGCGCCGTCATCTTCAATACCATCTACTGGCTGCTGGGCTTTCTCAGGGTGGGGTCCACGGGCTTCAGCGCCCAGGCGGCCACGGAAGGCAGCGTGGAGCACATCTACAAGGCCCTGCTGGTGCCAGGGGTCATGGCCCTGGGCCTCTCGCTCCTTCTGCTCCTCCTGCAAAAGCCCATCTTTGCCGGCGCCCTGCTCATCCTCTCCCTGGACAGCGCCACCCTGGACGTGGCCCGCACCTATTACGACATTCTCATCTGGGGCGCGCCCCTGGTCCTGTGCAATTACGTCACCTTAGGCTGGCTCATGGGCTCGGCCCGCGTCCGGGCCACAGTGATCATGCAGGTGGGCAGCAATGTCCTCAACATGATGCTGGCCCTGCTCTTTGTCCCTGTGCTTGAATGGGGCGTCACAGGCGTTGCCTGTGCCACCCTCATCGCCCAGGCGGCGGCCCTGATCACGGGCCTTGTCTGCCTCAAAAAGGCGCTGCCCAGGCTCCCGGAAGACAAAAACGAGCGCCTGGCCCTGCTGAAGGGGGCCCTGAACTGGCAGGACATGGTGGCCATGGCCTGCGTGAACGGCCATCTGCTCCTGCGCACCATCTGCATGCTGGCCCAGACCAACATCTTCATGGCCACGGCCTCCACCTTTGGCACCACCACCCTGTCCGCCAATGCGGTCCTCGTCCAGGTCCTGCTCATCTTCACCTATGTCTTCGAGGGCATTGCCAATGCCTCCAGCGTCTTTGCCGGCCAGGCCCGCGGCAGCCGCAATACGGCCCTCATGCGCCAGGTGCTCGGCATCACCCTGCGCTGGACCCTGATTTCCGGCCTGGTCATGGCCGCCATCTACGCCCTGTGGCACACGCCCATCCTCGCCCTGTTCACGGACCTGGACGACGTCCTTGCCAGGGCCTCCGAGCTTGCCCTGTGGGGCGTGTTCTTCCCTCTGGTGTCCGGTCCGGGGCTCACGGTCTACGGCCTCTTCACGGGCGCAAGCGTCACCAGGCCCGTCTTTGTCTCTACCCTGCAGGCCCTCCTGGCCTTCCTCCTTGTCTGGGCCCTGGCCGTGCCGGCCCTTGGCAATGACGGCCTGTGGATAGCCTACCTGGTCTTCTACACGGGACGAAGCCTCTTTCTGCTGCCCTGTGTGCGCACCCTCATGCAGGCCACCCGCGGCTGACAGAGGCTGCGGCTGACAGAGCCAGACAGAGCCAGACCAGGCCCGGTCCAGGCACAGGCCCCGGGGCCCGATCCGGTCCATGGACAAAATGACCGGCCCTTCATGCCGCAAGGCCTCTCTTTTTTTCCACCCCTTCTCCTGCGCATCCCTGTCCATCCCGGGACATCCTTCGTCCGTCCTCTTGTCCCTCCCTGTGATGCGCTGCACGCCCCCATACGGAGACGTTATGCCCAAACACCTTTCCGCCCTGCCCAGGGAACTTGCCTGCGCCACGCCCGGACAAAGGCTCCATGTCGCAACCCTCAATGACCGCCCTCTGCCGGCCACCCTGCTCTGCGGGGCACAGGCCCCCGGCTCCGGCCCCGGCGTCCTGCTCACGGCCGGCGTGCACGGCTGCGAATACTGCAGCATACAGGCCTGCCTGGAGCTTGCCCGGGAACTTGATCCGGCCAGGCTTTGCGGCACCGTCCTCCTTGTGCCTGTTGCCAACATGTCAGGTTTTTACGAGCGCCTGCCGGCCCTGGTAGCCGAGGACGGCAAGAACCTCAACAGGGTCTTCCCCGGATCCGCCAGCGGAACTGTGAGCGAACAGCTGGCCCTGCTCATCACGCAGCTGCAGGACTGGGCCGACTTCTATGTGGACCTGCACGGAGGGGATCTGCACGAGGCCATGCACCCCTTTGTCTTTGTGCCCGGGGTGGCCGATCCCGAAGTGACCGAGTGCGCCAGACAGGCTGCCCGCTGCCTTGATGTGGACGTGCGCGTGCTCTCCGGGGCCACCACCGGCGCCTACAATTCCGCAGCCCTGCGCGGCACGCCCTCCCTGCTCATCGAGCGCGGCGGCCTTGGCCGGTGGAGCCGGGCGGAAGTGGACGCCTACAAGGCAGACATCCGCTCCCTTCTGTGCCATCTTGGGGTCCTTGAGGGCACGCCTGGCGGCGCAGACAGCCAGCGCGAGTGCACGCACCCCGTCTATCTGGAAGCGTCCGCCCGCGGGTTCTGGTATCCGGCCGGAGATATCGTGCCCGGAGCCCCTGTGCGCAAGGGACAGCCCCTGGGCCTTGTGCGCGATCTCTCGGGCGCCGTGCTCCAGGACTGCCGGGCCGAAACGGACGGCATGGTCCTCTACATGACCGTGTCCCTGGCCGTGAAGGAAGCAACCCCTCTCGTGGCCTACGGCTAGGGTCTGGCAGGCCTGCAGGCCCCCTGTTGACTGGCCCTGTTTACCGGCTCTGTTCCCGAGCCCTGTTCCCTGGCTTCCTGCTGCCCGTCTGCAGCAGGGCCCTCTCTCACTCCCTTCTCCCGCACCGGAGCGCGCAGGATATGGAAATACGACACATCGAATGCTTCAAGCTTGCTGCCGAGCACGGCAGCACCAGACGTGCCGCAGAGCACCTCTACACCTCGCAGTCCTGCGTCAGCAAAAATATTGCCATGCTGGAAGAAGAACTCGGCGTGCAGCTCTTCGAGCGCAGCAACCGCGGCCTGACCCTCACCTCGCAGGGCCGCGAGCTCTACGAGCATGCCCGCAGCATCCTGCACGGCCTCGAACTCTTCAAGGCCGTGCACCCCGGCCAGCCAAGGCAGGTTCTGCGCATAGCAAGCTACCCCTCCAAGATGCTCTCCCACTACCTCTGCGTGCTCTACAACGAAATGCAGGAGCGGCTGGGCCGGCAAAAAGGCCCTGACGCAAACAGCGCAAAAGGCCCGGACACAAGGGCTCAGGACGCGAAGAACGGACAGGACAGCACCCCCTTCACGCTCACCTTTCTGGAGGGCAGCATTTCCGAAACCATGGAGTATGTGGAACGGGGCCTGGCAGACCTGGGCTTTGTCTACTTCTACAGTGCCCAGGCACGGCAGTTTCGGCACATCCTGGGGCACAAGGAGCTTGTGTACATAGAGCTTTCCCGCAACGAGCCCTGCATCTACGTAGGGCCCAAAAACCGCTTCTATGACAGGGAGAGCATTACCTTCAGGGAGCTGGATGCCTGCCGCTTCATTCAGTCCACCAAGGACTATTTTTCCATCGATCACCACATCGATTCCATCAGCCTTGGCATGGGCAACGTGAGCCGGCTCAACAACGTCATCACCACCAACAGCGACAACCTGCTCATAGAAATGCTCCTCTACACCGACGTCTGCAACTTCGGCATCCGTCTGCTCAAGGACGCCTACCGCATCCACGCCATACGCGACATCCCCATAGAGGGCTGCGGCAGCTGCCTCTCCCTGGGCTACATCAAGCGCCAGAAATTCCAGCCCGGCCCGGAGTACGAGCGCTTCATCGAGCTCATCCGCACCCAGCTGCTGGCAGACGCTGCCGGCAGTCCGAACGACAGCGCAAACGGCGGCGCAACCTGTCCGGCCGACCGGGAGCTTCAGGCACAGGCCGGATAGGACATGTGCCGGCGAGGGACGAGCGAGACGGCTCTCCTGCACAAGGCAACTTTCACAAGGCTGCCTTGACAAGACAACTTTTTTTGGAAAGCGGCAGACAGGCTGCGAACGACCTCCGTGGTCCAGGGGCAAGGGGTCTGTCTGCACGGGCACAAGGGCTCCCTGTCTTCTCTGTCCCCTGCGGCCCGGTTCCGGCAAACCGCCATTTGCCGGAACCGGCGCAAAGAGGGCAGACTGCGCAGGCCAAAGCTGTCAGTGCCTCTTCATCAACCTCAAGACAACCATTACGTTCAGGAGAAGGTCATGAAAAAACGACTCACAACCCTTTTGCTGGCTGCGGGTCTGCTTTGCGGAGCATACAGCACAGCCCAGGCCATTGACTTCAAGGCCAAGGGCATCTGGATCTCCATGTTTGAGTACGGCAACGGCGGCTCTTTCGTCAAGGAGGATCGCCAGGGCCGGAAGGTCAATGGCTGGGGCCGCTGGGGCGAGGACGAATTCGAGGCCAAGAGCCGTGTGCGCCTGCAGCTGGATGCCGTGGCCTCGGAATCCCTGTCCGGTACGGTCTATTTTGAAATGGGCGCCTTTGCCTGGGGCCAGGCCAGAAAGGGTGGCGCCCTGGGCGGCGACGGCACCATTGTCAAGATCAAGCATGCCTACCTGGACTGGGTGGTGCCCAATACCGAAATCAAGGTGCGCATGGGCCTGCAGCGCATCTTTCTGCCCGACTATTCCTCCGAAGCCTCGCAGGTGCTTGATGGCGACATGACCGGTGTCACCGTCAGTGCGCCCCTGACCGAAAACGTCGGTCTGACTGCCTTCTGGGCCCGTCCCTTCAACGACAACTGGGGCGGCTCGGACACCAGGCCGCAGAACTACCTGGACAACGTGGATCTTTTCGGCCTGACCGTGCCCCTGACCTTTGACGGCTTCCGCGTGACCCCCTGGGCCATGATCGGCATGGTCGGCAGCAATGCCGGCCGCAGCGACGCCAATTATTATGATGCCGGCTGGCTGGCCGGTCTCTCTCCTGCCGCCTATCTGAACGACGGCCGGGACAATTCCAGGGCCTACGGCACGGCCTTCTGGGCAGGCCTCACCGGTGAAGTCACCGCAGCCGATCCCTTCCGCCTGGCCTGGTCCTTCAACTACGGCACCTTCTCCTCCGGGGAAAAGGCCCTGGACCGCGAGGGCTGGCACGCCTCCCTGCTTGCCGAATACAAGCTCGACTGGGGCACGCCCGGCATCTACGGCTGGTACTCGTCCGGAGATGACGGCAACATAAAGAACGGTTCCGAGCGCATGCCCTCCCTGGACTACAACAACGAGTCCACCAGCGGCTTCTCGGGCTTTGGCCAGCTGGGCACCTGGACCATAGGCCGCGATGCCGTCCTTGGCTACAATTTCTCCGGCACCTGGGGCGTCGGCTTCCGCCTCAAGGACATGAGCTTCCTTGAAAACCTCAAGCACACCTTCCGCGTCAACCTCTACAACGGCACCAATGACGCGGAAATGGCCCGGCACATCAAGACCGGCGCTGCCAATGTCCATGTGCCCTCTACCGGCGACTCCACCGGCGATTTCTACAATGCCAATCCCTATGGCATCTATCTGACCGAAAAGGACTATGCCATGGAGTTCGGCCTCATGACCACCTACCAGGTCTACGAGAATCTGCGCATCCTGGTGGAAGCCAACTACATTGCCCTGTGGCTTGATCAGTCCTCGGACGTGTGGGGCGGCTACAGCGACGGCGAGGGCCACTGGTACAAGGCCAACAGCGTGGAAGACTGCTGGAACGTGAACGTGAGCTTCATCTACCGCTTCTAAACAACCAGGGGGCAGGCCTGCCCGCTGAGGGACAGACACCGAAGGGTGTCACGGGGACAAGGGCACGACAGGAACAACACATCCTGTCGTGCCTTTTTCCTGTCTGCTCATGTCAGCGGCCAAGCCTGTTTTCGCCCGCGTCTGCATCCGTGCCTGTGAGGGACTTCGAGAACTTGAAGTGAAAATTGTGCATGCCCTGCTTCAGATAAAAGCCGTGGGTCCTTGTGCGCAGCTGATTGCAGGCAACCTCTATCTGCGTGCAGCCCTGTTCTCGTGCCAGGTCGCAGGCCCTGGCAAACAGGAGCCGGCCCAGGCCCCCGCTCCTGCAGGAGGCCGCAACGGCAAATTCCATGATCTCGGCAATGCGCCCGGCATGGTGGAGCTGGTCTTCCAGGCGCAGGTTCAGGACGCCGGCAAGCTCCGGCTGCTGGCCGGACTGGCCGGACTCTGACTGGTCCAGCTCGCAGACAAGGCAGCAGTAGTGCTCATCCTCAAGCTGCCTGGCAAAGATTTCGGCAAAGGCCTCCCTGGGCAGCGCCCTTTGTTCCATGTCGCAGATGAGGGCATACACCTGGCCTTCGTCGGCCTGCGTGGCCTTGCGAAACAGCAGCCTGTCTGCCCGATGCTCCTTTCGGTTCTCCTTTCGGTGCTCCTGCCGGTTTTCCTTCTGATTCACCTTCTGATGCTCCATAAACCTTTCTCCCTGCTCTCCGGGCCTTCCCGCAGAAGCCCTGTGTCCCTGATCCGTCCTGGCCAGACCTGGCCTGCCTGGTCTGGCCTGCCTGGCCGGGTCCGTGCCCGGCCCTACTGAAGGACGGTGGCAGCTGCGTGATCCAGATAGGCCTTCACCTGCTCATAGCCCGTGCAGTACTTGCCGAGCACTTCGTAGAAGCACGGCGCGTGACCGGGTACCAGAAAGTGGCAGAGCTCATGGATCAGCACCCCCTCCAGAATCTCTGCCGGATGGCGTGCCAGCTCGGAGTTGAGCTTGATCTCGCGGGTCAGCGGACGGCAGGACCCCCAGCGGCTTTTCAGATAGGTGCTGCTGTATTTGTCCACGCGCACGCCCATTGTCTGTTCCCATTTGGGCACAAGGGTCTGCAGGGCCCGCAGCACCTCATTCTTGTGCCACCAGCGCAGAAGCTTGATGCGGTAGTCCCTGCCTGCCCCGGGCGGTATGACGAGCACGAGTTTGTCGCCCTCCAGGCGCACATCGGGCAGCACGTTGCGCTCCTCCACCTTCAGGACATACTTTTTGCCCCACACCATGTGGATCTCGCCGTCCACGTACTGCAGAGGGGGCGGGCAGACAGCGCGAACATTCTGCTGACTGTGCAGGAGCTTGTCGGCACGCGAGGTCGCAAAGCGCTGCACAAAGTCCAGGGGCACATCATGAGGCGCCTTCACTTCTATGTCGCCCGAGGGCACAAGCACGCGTACACTTATCCGCTTCACGGAGCGTCTGAGCACAGGCACGCGCTGATCCCCCACAAGCACTACCTCGGGCTTGAAGTCGGGATCATAGCGTTCGGCCATGGTGCGTCTGGTATTGCGGATCCAGGGCATCTCCTCGCGGATGTGCTTCTCGATCTGCTCCCTGGTATGCATAGGCGGCGCAGAGTACGTCACCCTGCCATCCAGGCCGACTGTGATCGTGCCGTACTTGACAGTCTTGCGGAGCACGTGGACCTCAAGGCCGTCCACCGTGATGTCTTCGTCGTAAAGAATGTGTGCCATGCAGGCTCCTTGCAAAAAAAGAAAAGCGGAAGGGAAGCGGAGGCTCTCTGCCAGACCTCTTGTGAGAACCACTGAACAAAGGGACGAGCTCCTGCGCGCCCCAGGCACAAGTCCAGGGGAACAGGGTATACAATACCTGCAAGGCGGCTTGTCTGGCAAGGACAGAGGATCCGGATCCGGGATGTGCCAGCCCGTGCCAATGCCCCGGCTGCGCGTCTCTCTGCCCTGAGGCGTTTGGCCTGGCAGACAGAAAAACAGTCCCCACGACTTCGGAAAGCTCACGTGCAAAGACGGACAATGGCAGCTGTCCTCAAGAGCGGGAAACAGTACCTGGAGCGAAGGCTCATGCTGGAACCGGGTTCCTTGCCCGCAAGCACCCGAGACAAGCCGTTTTTTGTGTTCCTGAACAATCCCTTCCTGCTCTCCCCAGGCCCCGTCTCCTCCCAGGCTCCCTCAAAACTCGACGCTGGTCGCCTGTCGGTGAAGCCTGCCACTGGTGAGATTGCCGGCTTCCAGTTTCTCACGTCTTCTCGAAGCCGACCCTGGCCGATTTCTGGCAAAAGGCAATACCTACATGAAGTATTGTCTTGCAGCCTTTTGCCCGCAGGCGAACGCCATAGTCGCGACACTCTATCTGCCCCAGGGCTTCCTGCACGCTTGCGTCCATCTGCTCTGCCGAGGAGGCACGCTTGCACTCCAGCACAGCCGCACGCTCGTTCTCTCTGTCCTCGACAACAATGTCGTACAGGCCAAGTCCCGACTCACCGTTGGAGATGGTATCGCCGTACCTCATCGCGAGAATCCCGTACATGATTCCGTGATAATAGGATTCCTTTGCGTCATGGAAGCTTGTCCCAACAAGCAGGGCGCTCAACTGCTCTTCAAGTCCCTGAATATCCTGTGCCCAGAGAGCCCGGTACAGGGCATTTTGTCTGTTCACCGGGAGGATGTTCGCAAACCAGGCTTCCATTTCTTCCTGGAACACCTCTCGCACTTCCTTGTTGGGAATAACAAGAAGACTGTCCCTGGCGTTCTTTTCTCCTTCGTAGAGCTCTGCATTGCTGGTCAGGGTGAGATATCCTGTGAGATACAGAAGGGTCCAGAAATTGCTGGCGTTCTTGAGAACGTCAACATAATTCATATTGGGGGTGAGTTTTACGGCGATAGCGTTGCCGCCAAGAAGAGCGGCAATCTTGCCCTGGATATCTTCTTCTGCGGGGAGACGCCTGGCAAAGTCCCTTGGCAGTTCGTTGCCACTGGTCCCCACCCAGTAGGCTTGAGGTGTTGCTTCGGGAATACACTGCACATCGGCCAGAGACTTCATGATGCTCCATGGGCAATAGATATCCGAACGATTTCCGAAATGATAGCCGTCATACCATTCTCTGAGTGCCTCTCTTTTTTCCTCAAGACCTGCATCGACAAGCAGCTGGTCGACCTCGCATTGCGTGAATCCAAAGACGTCGGCATACATGGGATGGGCAATATCAAAGCAGTTCAGATTGTTCAGACCGGTAAAGATGCTTTCCTTGGTGATGCGCAATGCTCCTGTGAGAATGGCGAATCTGAGACAGGGATTTGTCTTCAGGGCCCCGGAAAGAAAAATACGCATGAAGAGAAGCATCTCATTGTAATATCCTCTTTGAGCAGCCGTTGCTACGGGAACATCATATTCATCAAGCAGTATAATAACTGGTTTCCCGTACTGCATATACAAAATGCTGCTCAATGTACTCAGCGAGGCACGCAGGGCTCTCTGGCTTGCGCTGGCAGAGAGAATGTCCTCCATGGTATCCCTTTCGGCAGTGCCAAGAAGTGCCTTGTCAAGCTTGAGCTCAACATCGCTATACAGCTTTTTCATGATGGTGCGGATTCCGTCCAGAGCATCCTCAAAAGTGTCCTCGACAATATCCTTCAGTGACAGCGAGATGACAGGGTGCTTGTTCATCCACTCGCTGCACAATCTCTTGTTTTCTGCGACCTTGAGTCCGGCAAAAAGGTCTCGGCTTTCCCTGGTGATATCGAAAAACTCGGCCAGCATGGACATGAAAAGAGTTTTGCCGAAACGTCTCGGCCGGGTAATGAGCGTGACGCTGGAGGGAGAGCGATAACGGTCAGCCTGAGCTGGATCCTGGAGAAATTTCACCAGAAATTCTGTTTTGTCGACATAGTAACCGCCAAATTCGCGCAGTTCGGCAAACATCTCGGTTGTGATTATATTGATTGGCATTGTTCTCACTCCTCCTGAGAGAACTTTCCTGAGAGAACTTGCTTCACCAAAAATCGGCGCGGATACCCCCAGGGTCACCTGGGGGAGGAAGCGCTGCCTCCGTATCGTACTTCGGTTAAAAAGGTTGTGCGTCGTTCCAGGAGACACAGTTTTCTGCAGTGGATACCCTCTGAAAGGACCGTCCCACCAGGTGTGCAGACCTTGAAGCTATAATGTGGGAAGGAGCCACTCGTGCGCCGACCAGGGATGAAGCCGGCGTCCCCCTCGCACAGGACCTTGTCAAAAAGACGAAAGCCTTCGA